>CAZUVG010000100.1:0-8689 GCA_964623765.1 uncultured Roseicyclus sp. | reverse complement strand
ACGCCGAAGTGAACTTCCGGGGCGAGAAGCGCTCGAACGCGACCCATGCCTCGGTGACGGATCCCGATGCCCGTCTCTACAAGAAAGCGCCGGGTGCCGCGGCGATGCTGTGCTTCATGGGTCATACTCTGATGGAGAACCGCAACGGCCTCGTGGTGCAGGCGGACCTGACCCACGCCGACGGCCACGGCGAGCGCAAGGCGGCCCTCGAGATGATCAATCGGCACTCCCCGGGTTCGACCCGGCGCCTGACGCTCGGGGCGGACAAGGGATATGACAGTGCTGACTTCGTCGCCGATCTCAGGCGCATGGTCGTGACACCGCACGTCGCGCAGAAAGCCCGCCATTCCGCCATCGACGGACGGACCACCCAGCATCCTGGCTACGCCTTGTCTCAGCGGCGCCGGAAGAAGATCGAGGAACCCTTCGGATGGGCCAAGACCGTGGGCGGCATGGCTCAGACGGTTCACCGCGGCCTCGACAGGGTCCGCGCGCAGTTCACGATGACCATGGCGGCCTGCAACCTCGCAAGGCTGCCGAAACTCCTGGCGGCCTGACCACGGCCGCGACCCTGAACCCCGGTTCCGCACACGCAGATGTCCGGCCTTCAAGCCACGGCGACGGGAAAACGTCCTTCCAGCCAGACTTCTTCAGCAGCCTGCTAGCGGTCGGTTGCGGATCGGGGCCGCCGGGGGGGTGGGTTGGTTCCCCCGGCGGCCTTCCACGTATGCGGGGGGCGGAAGCGCGCTAGATCGCTAGTTGCAAAGGATTTTTTTGGGTTCGCACCTTGGTTCGCAGGGCGCGAACCTTGATGCGTGGGGGAAGGTGCCCAGCCCCCTGGTGAAGCCGCCGCGCGGGCGTTCTGCCCCGCCCAGCGCCGGGCACTCGAGCGGGTGGAAGGCCCGCCGACAATCATGGAGAGCCTGTCACGATGAAGGTCGAAGATCTGCCGGTCGATGACTTGGTGCCCTACGCGAATAACGCGCGGACGCACGCCTCCTGGCAGATCGCGCAGATCGCGGCGAGCATCGGGGAGTTCGGCTTCACGAACCCTATCCTGATCGGGGCCGACGGCGTGATCATCGCCGGCCACGGTCGCCTGCTGGCGGCGAAGAAGCTGGGACTGGCGGCGGTGCCGGTGATCCGGCTCGACCACCTGACCCCGCAGCAGCAGCGGGCGCTGGTGATCGCCGACAACAAGATCGCGGAAAACGCGGGCTGGGACGAGGAGCTTCTGCGCCGCGAGCTCGAGGCGCTGCAGGACGAAGCCTTCGACCTGGACCTGCTGGGCTTCTCCGACGAGGAGCTGGGCGAGTTGCTCGACTTCGCGCCCGATGAGGACACGCTGCCTGCCGCTCCGGGCGAGCCGGACCATGTGCCCGAGCCAGAGCCCTTCTACGTGAGTTCTCCGGGGGACGTCTGGATCCTCGGGCAGCACCGCGTGATGTGCGGCGACGCCACATCGATCGAGGGCATCGGGCGGCTGTGCGAGGACGCGGAGGTGGACTGCTGCTGGACGGACCCGCCCTACAACGTCGATTACGAGGGCACGGCGGGCAAGATCCAGAACGACAACATGGAGGCCGGGGCCTTTCGGCGCTTCCTCGTGGACGCCTTCAGCGCCGCCTGGTCGGTGATGCGCGCAGGCGCACCCGTCTACGTCGCTCACGCGGACACCGAGGGCCTCGCCTTCCGTCGCGCTTTCGCGGACGCAGGGTTCAAGCTGTCGGGCTGCCTCGTGTGGGTGAAGCCCAGCCTCGTGCTGGGCCGTTCGGATTACCAGTGGCGCCACGAGCCCATCCTCTACGGGTGGAAAACCGGCGCCGCGCATCCCTGGT
Organism: uncultured Roseicyclus sp.; assembly: GCA_964623765.1. Taxonomy (GTDB): domain Bacteria; phylum Pseudomonadota; class Alphaproteobacteria; order Rhodobacterales; family Rhodobacteraceae; genus Roseibacterium. The sequence goes on along the minus strand of CAZUVG010000100.1, from coordinate 6,851 downwards.
TCGGCGGTCGCGCGAACACCACGGTCGTCGAGCACAAGGGCGAGGCCGTCCGCGTCATGCCGGATGGCACCATCCAGATCGACGTCGGCGGGCAGGTTGTCGTGGTCGAGGGCGAAAACATGACCATGCGGTCGCTGGACACCTCGGTGATACGCTTCGACAAGCCCGCGCGCAACGCGGAGCATCCGACCATGAAGCCGGTAGAGCTGATCCGGTCGATGCTCGACAACAGCGCCGACGAGGGCGCGGTGGTGCTGGATCCGTTCGGCGGCTCGGGCTCGACGCTGATCGCGTGCGAAATGTCGCGCCGCCAGGCGCGCGTCATGGAGCTCGACCCGCGCTTCTGCGACGTGATCGTGCGGCGCTGGCAGGAGTTCACCGGCCGCGAGGCCACGCTCGAGGGCGACGGACGCACCTTCGGTAAACTGCACGCGGTCAGGAGTGCTGCCTGATGCCCGCGAAAGGTCGCCCGCGCGCGCTGCGCTACGCCTCGAAGAAGACCCGCACGGTCGTGCATCGGACAGGCACGGCCGCCCGCGTGATCGGGCCGCTCGAGCCGGGCGTGCGCATCACCGGCCTGACGGCGGGACAGTTTTCGTCGACCGACGCGCTGGAGCACATGGTGGCCGAGCTCGGGCCGGCGGATGTGAGGGTCTCGACCTGGACGACCGGCGTCTACGACGTCGAGCGGACGCGCGCCCTGCAGGTCGAGGGCCGGATGAAGGACATCAGGTTCCTGCTGGACCGCGGCACCTTCGAGAAGTCGCCCAAGTATGCCGGGCCGCTGATCGAGAAGCTGGGCGTGCAGTCGTTTCGGTGCCTGTCGGTGCACGCGAAGGTCAACATCGTCATCGGGGAGCGCGGCGCGGCGGTCATGCGGTCCTCGATGAACCTGAACAAGAACCTGCGCACCGAGCAGTTCGATATCGACGTGGACGACGAGGTGGCTGAGTTCTACCGCGGCTGGTTCGACGCGCTGTGGGAGCAGGCGGAGCGCGGCCAGGATAACGCCGCGATCATCAAGGCGGTCTATGATCGCTACCTCGACGACCCGGAGGAGGAAAACGCGCCCGCCGCGGCTCGGGCGGCGCCGCGCGAGGAAGGCGTGTTGCTGGAGGACATCGACAATTGGATCGTGTGAGCCATGAACGCGAGCCGGGCGGCGTCGATGCAGGTGCGTGATGGGGATGTCACTCAGGGCCTACGCGCGCCATCGGAAAGACCGGGGCTTGCCCGGCGGCAGCGACACGGCCGTGCGCAAGGCCATTCAGGCCGGGCGTATCTCGAAGCTGCCCGACGGCACCATCGACCCGGAGACTGCTGACGCGGAATGGGCCGGCCGGACGGATCACGCGAAGGTCAGGACCGACGAGCAATACGCGCAGGGCGCGGAGCGGGCGCGGGAGACTATCGAGGCCGGTGAGACGAGGCCGGTGCCCCCGGCGGCGCGCGAGGCGGTGCGCGAGGCGACCACGCAGCCTGTCGAGGAAGTCGGCGGCGGCGGTCAGGTCACCTACGCCAAGGCCCGCGCCGCGAACGAGGCCATCAAGGCGCAGATGAACAAGCTGCGCCTCCAGCGGCAGCAGGAGGCGGTCGTGGATCGCCGGGCGGCGACCGCGCATGTGTTCGAGCTGGCCCGCAAGGAGCGGGACAGTTGGTTGCAGCTTCCGGCGCGAAAGGCGGCGCTCATGGCTGCGGAGATCGACGTCGACGCGCACGCGCTCGAGCAGGTGCTTGACCGCTACATCCGCGACCACCTTGCGGAGCTGGCGGAGATCAAGGTCGAGATCGGAAAGGCTGACAATGCCTGATTACGCCGGTGCGGACGAGATCGAGAAGGCATGGCGTCAGGGAATGGCGCCGGATCCGTCGATGACGGTGACGGAGTGGGCGGACGAGCATCGGTTCCTGTCGTCGAAAGGCGCGGCCGAGCCGGGAAAGTATAGCTCCGCCCGCACGCCCTACCTGCGGGCGATCATGGACGCGCTCTCGCCGTCGCACCCGGCGCAGAAGGTCGTCTTTGCCAAGTCGGCGCAGGTCGGCGCGACGGAGGGGGGAATAAACTGGATCGGCTACGTCATGGACGTGGCACCGGGGCCGTTCCTGGCCGTGCAGGCCACGGAGACAACGGCGAAGCGCTTTTCGCGGCAGCGGATCGACGCGATGATCGAGGTCACGCCCTCGATCCGCGAAATCGTCGCACCGGCCAAGAGCCGGGACAGCGGCAACACGATCCTCGAAAAGGCGTTCCCGGGCGGGCACCTGATCATCGCCGGCGGCAACAGCGCCGCGGGCCTGCGGTCGATGCCGATCCGCTATGTCCATCTCGACGAGGTGGACGCCTACAAGGAGGATCTCGACGAGGAGGGCGACCCGGTCACCCTCGCCGAGGTGCGGACCAACACGTTCGGGCGGCGAAAGAAGATTTTCATCTCGTCGACACCGACCATCCGCGGCGCGTCGCGCGTCGAGGCGGAGTTCGAGTTGACCGACCAGAACCGCTACCATGTGCCCTGCCCGCACTGCCTCGAGCTGCAATGGCTGAAGTTCGAGCAGCTCAAATGGGAATGGGGGCAGCCACGGACGGTGCGGTATCTCTGCGAGCAGTGCGGCGAGGAAATCGCCGAGCGGCACAAGACCTGGATGTTCGACCCGGCCAACGGAGCGCGCTGGATCCCGACGGCCGACGAGGAAACCGTGCGGCGCGCGAGAGAGGCACACGTGATCGGCTTCCACCTCTCGGGGCTCTACTCGCCGGTCGGGTGGATGTCGTGGGAGCAGATCGCGCGGGAATGGGAGGCGGCGCAGGGCAAGGACGCGCTGCTGAAGACCTTCAAGAACACCACCCTGGGCGAAAGCTGGGAGGAACGCGGGGAAGCGCCGGATTGGGAGCGGCTCTACGCGCAGCGGGAGCAGTGGCCCATGGGCACGGTGCCCGCGGGCGGGCTGTTGCTGACCATGGGTGTGGACGTGCAGCGCGGCGTGGGCGGCCAGAGCTGGCTCGACTGCCACGTATGGGCCTGGGGGCGCAACGGCGAGAGTTGGCTGGTCCACCACGAGATCGTCGAGGGCGACATCGCTGGCGACGCGGTATGGGCGCGGCTGACCGCGCTGTGCGACGAGACCTTCCCCTGCGAGGGAGACGGTCGGATGCGCATCGAGAGGGTGGGCATCGACACCGGCGACGGTGTGACGGCCGATGCGGTCTACGCATGGTGCCGGTTCATGGGCCGGGGTCAGGTCGTGCCGCTGAAGGGCGTGGGCGGGTTCTCGACGATCTCGCCGGTCGATGGCCCGTCCTGGGTGGACGTCAACGAGGGCGGCCGGAAGATCCGGCGCGGCGTCGGCGTGTTCCGCGTGGCGGTGTCGGTGTTCAAGCTGGAAACCTACCGTTTCCTGCGCCAGCCGGTGCCGACCGACGAGGCGATCGAGGAAGGCAGCGGGTATCCGGCCGGCTTCGTGCACACGGGTCAGGGCCTGCAGGCCGAGTGGTTCAAGCAGCTCACCGCCGAGCAGCTCGTGACCCGGAAGAACAAGCGGACCGGCTTCTCGAAGGCGGAATGGGTCAAGAACCGGGACCGCAACGAGGCGCTTGACTGCCGGGTCTATGCCCGCGCCGTGGCCTGGCTGCTGGGCGTGGATCGCTGGCCCGACGACAAATGGGAAGCGCTCGAGGAGCAGCTTCGCAGGAGTTCGGTCGAGAGCGAGGCGCCACCGGCCGGGCAACCGCGCCGCCGGGCGCCGCCGGGCCGGCGCAGTGGTGGCGGGTCAGGCGGCGACTGGCTCGGGACGAAAGGAAAGGGGTGGCTGTAGATGGCTTTCACGCAGGCAGAGCTGGACGCGCTGAAGGCGGCTTACGCGTCGGGCACGACCGTCGTTCAATACGAGGGCAAGCGCGTTGAATACGGCAGCGCGGCCGATCTTCTGTCGCGCATCCGCGTCATCGAGCGGGATCTCGAGAAGCAGGCAGGACGCAAGCCGCCCGTGGCGGGCTTCGTGTCGCATTCGAGGGGCTGAGGCATGGCGAAAACAGACCAGCAGCCGAGCGTGCGGCTGACCGGGCTCGACCGGGCCATCGCCCGCGTCGCGCCCGGCTGGGGGCGGCGGCGCCTGACGGAGCGGGTCGCTCTGGCGAACCTCGAGCGGCTCTACGAGGGCGCGTCCAAAGGCCGGGCGACCGAAGGCTGGCGGTCCTCGGGCACCTCGGCCGACGCGGAAATCGCCCCGGCGGCGGGGCTGCTGCGCGACCGCATGCGCGACCTGGTTCGGAACAACCCGCTCGCCGCCCAGGCGGTTCAGGTGCTGGTCAACAACATCGTGGGCTATGGCATCCGCCCTCGCGCGCGCACCGGCGACGCGAAGCTCGACAAGCGTGTCGATGCGCTGTTCGAGCGCTGGTCGAAGGTCTGCGACGCCCATGGGCACACGAATTTCGAGGGGCTGACCGCTCTGGCGGTGCGGGAAATGATCGAGGGCGGCGACGTGTTCGCCCTGAAGCGCCGGATGCGCTGGCGCCGCGGCGATGCCCTGCCCCTGCGGATCGAGCTGCGCGAGGCGGACCATCTCGACGACGCCAAGTTCGAGAGCCGGCCGGACCGGAGCCGGATCCGGGGCGGGATCGAGTATGACTCGGTCGGCCGGCGCACCGGATACTGGATGTTTCCCGATCATCCGGGCGACCGGGATCCGATCTTTACGCGGTCGCTCGAAAGCGAGCGGATCCCGGCGGATCGCGTCGCGCACCTGTTCGAGCGGCAGCGGGTGCAGAGCCGCGGCGTGCCGTGGGGCACGCCCGCCATGCGCGGGATCCGCGAGGTGGATAGCTGGCAGGAGGCCGAGCTGGTCCGAAAGCGCACCGAGGCGTGCGTCGTCGGGATCGTCATGGGCAATGACGAGGACGACCTGAGCATTGCGCCGACCGTGATCGACGCGGAAGGCAACCAGGTTGAGCGGTTCCAGCCCGGCATGATCGCCTACGCCCGCGGCGGCAAGGACGTGAAGTTCAACCAGCCGGCCACCACGACCGGCGTCTACGAGTGGCACCGGGTGCAGTTGCACATCATCGCGGCCGGGTTCCGCGTGCCCTACGCGCTCATGACGGGCGACCTGAGCCAGAATAACTTTTCGTCCAGCCGGGTCGGGCTGAACGAGTTCCGCCGCATGGTCGAGATGATCCAGTGGGAGGTCGTGATCCCGATGTTCTGCGAGCCTCTCTGGCATTGGTTCGTGGAGGCGGAACGCGATGTCGGCGGCATCCCCGAGGGGGTCGAGATCGGGGTCGAGTGGGCACCGCCGCGCTTCGAGAGCGTCAACCCGCTGCAGGATGCCCAGGCGGATCGGCTCGAGGTGCGCTCGGGCTTCTCCACGCTGGCCGCGCAGATCGCGCGGCGCGGCTACGACCCCGACGCCGTGATCGGGGAAATCGCGGAGACGAATGCCAAGCTCGACACGGCCGATGTCGTTCTCGACAGCGACCCGCGCCGCGTCACGCAGTCGGGCATGATCCAGGCCGACGACAGCCCCGGCGAGGGCTCGGGCGGTCGCAACCAGGAGTAAGGCAATGCCGAAGGACACGATTGACCTGCCCGTGCTCGGGCGGGCTGCCGAGGTGCGTTCTGGCACCATCAACGAGGAGGCGCGGACGGTCGAGATCGTCTGGACGACCGGCGCCCGCGTCGCGCGGATGCGGTTTCAGGGATGGGACGTGGTCGAATACGACGAGGAGCTGGCGGTCGAGCCCGGCGCGGTGCGCCTCGAGCGGCTGAATGGCGGCGCGCCCTTCCTGAATTCCCACGCCGCCTGGCGGCTCGAGAATGTCATCGGCGTGGTCGAGCGGGGCACCGCCCGGCTCGAGGGCGGCAAGGGCTACGCCACGATCCGGTTTTCCGAGCGCGAGGACGTCGAGCCCATCTGGCGCGACATTCGTGACGGGATCATCTCCAACGTCTCGGTCGGCTACCGCGTCCATCGCTTCGAGATATCGAAGGTCGAGGGCGAGCGCGAGCTGTGGCGGGCTGTCGATTGGGAGCCCATGGAAATTTCGGCCGTCGCCATCGGCGCCGATCCGGGGGCGCATGTGCGGAGCGAAGGCTCCGACGCTGCGCTGCTTCCCTGTGTCCTGACCCGGCAGGACGGCAACGCCGCGGAGGCGGCATCCAGCACCAAGGAGGGCACCATGCCTGAGAAGAACCCGAGTGCGGCCGGTGGCGAGACTGCCGAAACCCGCACCAACGACGCCGGTGGCGCGGAGACGCGCGGCCAGTCGACCGAGCAGTCGACCACCACGGAGACCCGTGGCGGTGCGACCCAGCAGCAGGTGCCCGACGTCGGCACCCAGCTCCAGCAGGCCATCGCCGAGGAGCGGCAGCGCACGACGGATATCGGCGCGCTGTGCCGTCGCCACGGGCTCGACGACGCGTTCCGCGACGATCTGATCGCCCGCGGCGTCTCGATCGACGAGGCGCGCGCGGCGGTGCTCGACAAGCTGGCGGATGCCGAGCCGTTCCAGGGCCGTGCCAGCGAGCCGGCCCCGGCGCAGGCGCGGCAGGCGGGCGAGCGCGAGGCGTCCTATCGGGATGCGCTGGCCGCCGCGCTTCTGCATCGGTTCGATCCCGGTCGGCACCAGCTGCCTGACGACGCGCGGGAGTTCCGGGGCCTGTCGCTCATGGAGCTCGCGCGGTCGAACCTCGAGCGTCGTGGCGTCGAGGTGCGCGGCATGGCGAAGACGGAAATCGCCGGGCTTGCCCTGGCGCATCGCTCGGCGGGCTACCACTCGACCAGCGACTTCGCGGCCATCCTGGCGAACGTGGCGAACAAGACGCTGCGCTCGGCCTACGAGACCACGCCCCGGA
>CAZUVG010000099.1:0-8727 GCA_964623765.1 uncultured Roseicyclus sp. | reverse complement strand
TGGTCGTGACGGGATGAGCGCCACCGGAAGCTACGCCGACTGGATCGCGGTCGACTGGGGCACGACGAACCTGCGCGCCTGGGCGATGGCCGAGGATGGCGCCGTGCGCGCGGAGGCCACCTCGGAGGATGGCATGGGCCGCCTCTCCGTGGCGGAGTTCGAGCCGTCGCTTCTGCGCCTGATCGATCCGTGGCTCGGAACCGGGCCCGTCACGGTGATCGCCTGCGGCATGGTCGGATCGCGGCAGGGCTGGACCGAGGCCCCCTATGCCACCGTTCCCGCAAGGCCGTCCGACCTCGTGCCCGTGCCTGTGGCGACGGACGATCCCCGCATCCGCGTTTCCATCCTGCCGGGCCTCAGCCAGAAAAGCCCCCCGGACGTGATGCGCGGGGAGGAGACGCAGGTCTCCGGCTTTCTGGCACAGTCCCCGGGCTTCGACGGCGTGCTGTGCCTGCCCGGCACGCATACGAAATGGGTACAACTCAGCGCCGAGGAGGTCGTGAGCTTCCAGACCTTCATGACCGGAGAGCTGTTCGAGCTTCTGTCCGAACGGTCCGTTCTGCGCCATTCCGTCCATGCTGCCGAGGTCGCCCCCGACGCCTTCGCCGAGGCCGTGTCCGAGACGCTATCGCGCCCGGAGCGGCTGGCCCAGCGCCTGTTCTCGATCCGGGCGGCGAACGTGCTGGAGGGCCTCGGGCCAGCCGAGGGTCGGGCGCGGCTGTCGGGCTACCTGATCGGCGCGGAGATCGCCGCTGCACGCCCCTACTGGCTGGGCCAGCAGGTGGCCGTGGCGGGCGCGCCGGCGCTCGCGACACTCTACGCCACGGCGCTGGAGGCGCAGGGCGCCGAGGTGCACCGGCTCGACGCCGATCCGCTGACACGTCTTGGCCTTGCGCGCACCAGGGCCAGCCAACGGGAGACCACGACATGAGCCGTCCGATCATCGCCATCCTGCGCGGCCTGACCCCGCCCGAGGCTCGGCCCGTGACAGAGGCGCTCATCGCCGCGGGGATCGACCGGATCGAGGTGCCCTTGAACTCGCCGCGGCCGCTGGAGAGCATCGCCGCCATGGCGCACGACTTCGGGGAACATGCGCTGATCGGCGCCGGAACCGTGACCGCAGCCGACGAGGTGCGCGAGGTCGCCGATGCCGGCGGGCGGCTGATCGTCTCGCCGAACTTCGACGCCGAGGTCGTGGCCGAGACGAAGCGCCTTGGCCTGCAGAGCTGGCCCGGCGTCTTCACGCCGTCCGAGGCCTTCGCGGCGCTCAAGGCCGGGGCCGACGGGCTGAAGCTGTTTCCCGCGTCGCAGGTCGGGACGGCCGGGTTGAAGGCCATGAGGGCGGTCCTGCCGCACGGTTCGCAGGTCTTCGCCGTGGGCGGGGCCGGGCCCGAGAACTTCGCGGAATGGCTGGCCGCGGGCGCGGACGGGTTCGGCATCGGAACGGCGCTCTACCGGCCGGGCATGGAGGTGGACGAGGTCGCCGTGCGCGCCCGGCGCATCGTCGCGGCCTGGGACGACGCAACGAAAGGCATCGCCGTATGAGGGTCGAGACCTACGACGACCGCGCCTGTCTGCTGGGGGAAGGGCCGCTCTGGCATCCGGTGCGCAACCAGCTTTTCTGGTTCGACATCATGGGCAGGCGGCTGATGACGCGCACCGCGGACGGACCGGCGGCGTGGCAGTTCGACCGGCACGTCAGCGCCGCCGGTTGGGTGGATCGCGACACGTTGCTCGTCGCGAGCGAAACCGACCTGTTCCTCTTCGATATCGCCACCGGTCACGGCGAAAGCCTCGTACCGCTTGAGACCGACAATGCGGTGACGCGATCGAACGACGGACGCGCGGATCCGGCCGGGGGCTTCTGGATCGGCACAATGGGCAAGCGCGCGGAGCCCGGCGCGGGTGCGCTCTACCGTTACTTCCGCGGCGAGGTCCGGTGCCTGCGCGCGCGCGTGACCATTCCCAACGCAACCTGTTTTTCCCCCGACGGCCGGACCGCATGCTTCGCCGACACGGCCAAGCACATCGTTTGGCGTGTGGCGCTGGACGAGGATGGATGGCCGGACGGCGAATGGGAGGTCTGGCTCGACCACCGCGACAGCGGGATCAACCCGGACGGCGCGGTGATCGATGCAGACGGCCGGTTCTGGTGTGCCGAATGGGGCGGGTCACGCGTCGCCTGCTACGATATTGAGGGGAATCTTGTAGAAGAAATTTCACTCGACGTGACCCAGCCGACCTGTCCGTCTTTCGGCGGCCCGAATCTGTCGACGCTTTACATGACTTCCGCGCGGCAGGGTCTGCCGGACGAGGCTCTCGACGAGGCACCGCGGTCGGGCATGACCCTGTCGGTGACACTCGGCACCACCGGCCAGCGCGAGCACGAGGTCATCCCGTGACCCTGACCCGTGCGCTTGGCACCTGCTACTATCCCGAGCACTGGCCCGAGGAGATCTGGGCCGAGGATGCGCGCCGGATGGCGGAACTCGGCCTGGCCTGGGTGCGGATCGGCGAATTCGCCTGGTCGCGGCTGGAGCCCGAACCGGGGCACTTCGACTGGGACTGGATGGACCGTGCCGTCGAAATGCTGGCGGGGGCGGGCCTCAGGATCGTGCTCGGCACGCCCACCGCCACGCCGCCGCGCTGGATGCTGGAGCGCCACCCCGACATGCTCGCCCATGACGCCGAGGGACGGCCCCGCGGCTTCGGCTCCCGCCGGCACTACTGCTTCAGCCATGAAGGCTACCGGGCAGAGGCCGTGCGCATCACCGAACAACTGGCGCAGCGCTACGGCCGCCATCCCGCTCTCGGCGCTTGGCAGACGGACAACGAATACGGCTGCCACGACACGATCCTGAGCTACTCGCCGGCGGCGCGCGCCGCCTTCCGCGACTGGCTCGCGCAGCGCTACCAGGGCGTCGATGCGCTCAACCGCGCCTGGGGCAACGTGTTCTGGTCGATGGAATATGCAAGCTTCGACGAGATCGGCCTGCCCAATCTCACCGTGACCGAGCCGAATCCGTCGCACGCGCTCGACTTCCGCCGCTTCTCCTCCGAGCAGGTGGCGCGCTGGAACGCGGCCCAGGTCGAGGCGATCCGCCGCCATTCCGATGCGCCCGTCTCCCACAACTACATGGGCCGGACGCTCGACTTCGACCATTTCGCGCTGGGCCGGCAGATGGAGATCGCGACCTGGGACAGTTACCCCCTCGGCTTCCTCGAGGACCGGCTTGAAGCCTCGGACGCGCACAAGCGCCGCTACGCGCGCCAGGGCGATCCCGACTTCCAGGCCTTCCACCATGACCTCTACCGCGCCGTGGCCTCATGCCACGATCCTGCCCGGCCGCGCTGGTGGGTGATGGAGCAGCAACCGGGCCCGGTGAACTGGGCACCGTACAACCCGGCGCCGCTGCCGGGCATGGTGCGGTTCTGGACATGGGAGGCCTTCGCCCACGGCGCGGAGGTCGTAAGCTACTTCCGTTGGCGCCAGGCGCCCTTCGCGCAGGAGCAGCACCACGCCGGCCTCCTGCGACCCGACAGCGCCGAGGCGCCGGCATTCGCCGAGGCGCGGCAGGTCGCCGGGGAACTGGCGGCGATGCCGCAGGTCGCGCAGACGCAGGCAGAGGTGGCGTTTGTGTTCGACTACGCCTCAGCCTGGGCCTGGGCGGTGCAGCCGCAGGGCAGGGGGTGCGACTACTTCAGGCTGGTTTTCGAGATGTATCGCGGCCTGAGAAAGCTCGGCCTGTCCGTCGATATCCTGCCGCCGGACGCCGAGACCCTGTCGGGCTACCGCCTTGTCCTGATCCCCGGCCTCGTCACCCTGTCCGAGCCGCTGAAGCAGGCAATCGCGCGATCCGGCGCTCAGGTTCTGCTCGGCCCCCGGACGAACGCCAAGACGCCAGCTCTCGGCATCCCGGTGCCCTTGCCGCCGGCGATCCAGGGCCTCGACGTTACCGTCACCCGGGTCGAGACGCTGCGCCCCGACATGCCCGTGCCGATGGCGCATGGCGGCCACGTCACCCTCTGGCGCGAGGAACTGGAAGGCGCCGCCGAGGCGATCGACCGCGACGCGGCGGGGCGTCCCGTCACCATGCGCAGCGGCCCCCTGACCTACGTCGGCGGCTGGCCTGACCCGGACTTCCTGCGCCACCTCCTGCTGCGCGCCTGCGCCGAGGCGAAGATCGCGACGCTGGAGCTGCCGCCCGACATCCGCGTCCGGCAGGCGGGGCAGACGCGGTTCGTCTTCAACCACGGTCCGGACACGGTAGAATTCGAGGGCCGCGAGATCCCGCCGGCGGGCGTCGTCTGGTAGGGTCTAAGCCTTAGCCGACCGGCTCGTTGTAGGTCGCGTCGAGCCGGCTCTTCAGGTAGTCGGCCGCCCGGATCGGCGCGTATTTCGGCGCGCCCGTCCCCGGCAGCGCCTCGACCACCACGTCCGGGTTCGCCTCCACGAACATCGCTACCGACCGCCGCTGCCGTTTCGGCGGGCGAACCCGGTGCGGCGTCGAGACGTAGATGTCGTTGGTCCAGCGCATCAGGCAGTCGCCGATGTTGACGACATAGGCCCCCTTCACGTGGGGGACGTCCGTCCAGTCCCCGCCCCGCGGCTTGACCTGCAGCCCCGGCTCCCCGTCCGTCATCAGGAGCGTCACGACCCCGTAGTCGGAATGCGCGCCCGCCCCGATCTCGCCGTCGGCGCCCGTCGCTGGCGGGTAGTGCAGGACGCGAAGGGCTGCGAGCGGCTCGTGGAAGGCGCAGTCGAAATGGCCCTCCGGCAACCCGAGATCGAGCGCGATTGGCCTGCTCAGGCGCATGCCGAGATCGAGCGCCGCGTCGTAGTAGGCCAGCATCGTCTCGCGGAAGCCGGGCAGGTCGGGCCACTGGTTCGCGCCACGAAACGGCTCACCCGCCAAGACGCGCGGATCGTCCGGCGCCATGTCGTAGCCGATGTTGAAGCTCTCCTTCCGGTCCTTCTGTCCCGACGTCTCGTCGAGGCTCTCCAGCCCGTCATGCGCCCAGCCGCGGTAATGCGGCGTCTTCAGGATCGAGACCTTCTCCTTCTCCACCACGGGCTGCGAGAAGAAGCGCTCGGCCTGCGCGAAGACCTTCCCCTGCAGGGCCGGGTCGATCCCGTGCCCCTTGAGCAGGAAGAAGCCCGGCCCACGCGCAGCGGCGCCGAGATCGTCAACGAAACCCTCGCGGTCGCTGCCGTCCGTGAAGCGTTCGAAATCGAGAACCGGTATCATGCGGTCGCCTCCTTCGTCCGAACCTGCGGCGATGCGATCAGCCTGTCCATCTTCGCCGCCACCCGCGCGAGGTGCCGCGCGCGGCTGGCCGCGGTGGAACTGTCCATCTGGTAATGCGCCGCGAAGACGGTCCGGCACCGCTTCGCGCATAAAAGCCGCACGCCCCTCAACAGCGTCCGCCGCCCCGGTGCGCCAACGAAGCGCGTCAGCCAGAAACTCGCCCCGCAGGTCGTGAACACGCCCAGCCGAGTGACGTGCGAAAGACCCGGACGGATGTTCGCGCTCGCCTCGTCCGGCATCAGGAATGCGAGCCCCGGAACCAGCACCCGGTCGAGCCAGCCCTTCATCAGCGCCGGCAGCCCGTACCACCAGGTGGGGTAGACGAAGATCAGCGTGTCGCACCAGGCGAGGTCCTCGCAATGTTCCACGACGCGCACCCGGTTGCGGGCCTCGTCCTCGTATGCTGCGTGTTCCTGGGCGCTCAGAACCGGATCGAACCGCTCGGCATAAAGGTCGCGCAGCCGCACCTCGGCGCGGGCATCCGCGAGCTTCTCCAGCACGACGTTGCGCACCGCCTCGGTGAAGCTGCCCCGCCGCGGATGGCAATAGACGACGAGCGCACGCATGGCTCAGAACGCCTCCATCTCGCGGCCGACGCGGTCGAGGAACGCGGCTCGCTTCGCGTCGTCCGCCCTGTTCATGTCATAAAGCGCGAGGTACCGAATCTTCTCCGGCCGGCAGACGTGCCAGACCGCCCGCGTCACGCATCTGCGCGGCGGATCGCCCACCAGCAGCGCGCGCATCCGGTTGCCGCCGTAGGTCGTCACCGCCGCGAGGCGGCGGATTTGCGTAAGGTTCGGCTTCACCTTCCCGTCCACCAGCTTGAAGGACACGCCGGGCAGGAAGACCCGGTCGAGAAACCCCTTCAGGATGGCGGGATAGCCGAAATTCCAGACCGGGAACACCATGACGAGCGCATTCGCGGCCCTGAGGCGTTCCACGTAGCTCGCCACCGGTCCGACATTCGCCGGTTCCTCGTGGTATCCGCGACGCTCGGCCTCCGTCAGCACCGGGCTGAACCCCTCGGCGTTGAGGTCGCAGTCGTCGACCTCCCAGCCCGCCGCGGCGAGGCGCTCCACGACCACCTCGTGCAGCGCGGCCGAGAAGCTCTCGGGACAGGGATGCGCGAAAAGGACCAGTGCCCGTCTCATCCGCCCCTGCCTTCTTCTTGTTCCAAATACGGGCGGGGGGAGCGCGAGGGGGGCAGAAGGCCCCCCTCGTCTGCGCGCGGCGTCATTCCGCGGCCTCGGGCCGGGGCGTCATGGCGCCGTAGGAATACATCTCGGAATAGTCGAAATCCGGGTCGTCCCACGCGATCATCTTGCCGGGGTTCAGCAGCCCCTTGGGATCGGCTTCCCGCTTGAAGTCGAGCTGCCGCTGGTCCGTGGACTGCCGCCCGCCCTCCTCCAGCGTGTAGCGATGCGGGTTGAAGATCATCGCGCCCGCCTCCTCGTGGATGCGCACGATCTCGTCGAGCCGTTCGGCCGTCGTGAACCTCACCAGCGAAAGCCCCGCGAACATGACTTTTCCATTCTCGCGCAGGACCTCGAGATGCTGGATCACCTCGGGACTGAACGCGTCGCGCATCCGTTGCACGAGTTCCATGTGCTGCGGGAAGCCGTAACGCACCTGCAGATACGTGATGGATGGATCGACCTTCAGCGCCCGGAGTGTCGTGTGGTTCCAGCCGTATTCGAAGACGGGTCCCGGCGTCTTTGGCCAGTCGTTGTCGTCCGAGCGGTAGATGAGCCGCGCCCCGGGCCGCCGTCCGAGGAAGGTCAGGAAGCCGTCCATCGACTGCGGCGCGACCATCAGCCCGATCAGGGTGTCGTCGGCCTCGATATGCGGCTTGACCCGCGTGAAGTAGTCGAAGCCGGTGGGCGCCTCGTAGACGGAGGCGAGCTTGATCAGGATGCCGTCCTGGTTCGCCAGCTCCTCGGCGAAGCGGGCGGCCTGCATGAAATCCTTCGTGGCCACGAACATCTCCACCCAGTCGTAGGCTGGTGCCAGCGGCATCTCGATCTCGGTGATGATCCCGTTTGTCCCGTAGGCATGGGAGACGCGCGCCAGTTCCTCGCCCCGGAACTCGAGCACACGCGGCTCCTCCTCCATCGTCACGACGCGCAGGCGGATGATGTTGCCGAGATCGCGCAGCGACCCCCAGGTGCAGGAGCCGACGCCGCCCGAGCCGCCGGCGACGAAGCCGCCGATCGTGGCGGTGGCCCAGGTGGAGGAGAACATGCGGATCTCCTGCCCCGATTGTTCCTTGCAACAGGCGTCCAGATCCTTGAGCAGGATCCCCGGCTCGCAGATCACGCGGCCCGGGTGAATCTCCTTCACCGCCGCCATGTGCCGCAGGTGCATGACGCAGCCGCCCCTCATCGGCATGGCCTGGCCGTAGTTGCCGGTGCCCGCGCCGCGTGTCGTCACCGGCACGTCATGGGCGTAGCAGACGCGAAGGATCTCGATCACCTCCGCCTCCGATTTCGGGTTCACCACGAAATCCGCCTCCAGGTGGTCCATCGCCTCCTTCAGGACCGGCGAATACCAGAAGAAATCCCGGCTTTTCGCGCGGATCGTGGCGGGGTTCTCGTCCTGCTCGATATGGGACAGGGCGGCCTTGGCGGCGGCGACGTTGGGTTGCATGTCTTCCTCGTCAGGTCGTCATCAGGTGGTCGAGCTCGGCGTAGTCGGGCAGCGTCCGGTCGATCTGGACCCCGCCCCTGAGCACGATGCGGTCGGATTGCGGGCGCGCGAACAGCTCGGTCCAGGACCGTGCCTTGCAGATCACGAGGTCGGCCGGCGCGCCGGGGGCGAGCGATGGCGCTTTGAGACCGCAGCTCTCCGCCGGGTCGGTCAGGAAGGATGTCACCCAGTCCGCGTGCGAATGGTCGAGATGCCCGATCCTTGTTGCCTCGCGCATGACCTCCAGCATGTCCATGTCGCCGTAGGCATAGAACGGATCGCGCGTGTTGTCCGAGGCGAAGCTCACGCGGATGCCGCGGTCCCGCATCTCGTGGACGAGCGTGATGCCCCTGCGCCGAGGGGTGCGGGCCGCGCCCTCCGCCGTCCGGTCCTGCAGGTAGAGGTTGCACATCGGCAGGCTGACCACGTCGATCCCGGCCTTCGCCACGAGGTCGAGCGTATCCATCGCGCGGGGCTCGTCCTGCGCGGAGAGCGAGCAGCAATGGCCGACCACGACACGGCCGGAAAACCCCGTCTCGATCTTCAGCTCCGCGATGTCACGCAGCGTCTCGACGCTCGGGTCCATGGTCTCGTCCACGTGGAAATCGGCGTCGAGCCCGCGCGCGTCCGCCTGCGCGAAGAAGCCCCTGATGCGGTCGCGGAGGTCGGCGACCGGATAGGTCACCATTCCGAGCACGCCACCGCGGGTTCCGGCCACGAGATCGGCCGTGTG
>CAZUVG010000098.1:0-8821 GCA_964623765.1 uncultured Roseicyclus sp. | reverse complement strand
CGGCCCCTCCTATCGCTCGGCGATCTACTACGTGGACGAGGCCCAGAAGGCATGCGCGCTCGACACGATCGCGGATGTCGAGGCGTCGGGCATCTGGCCGGGAAAGGTGGTGACCGAGGTGGAACCCGTGGGCGACTTCTGGGAGGCCGAGCCCGAGCACCAGGACTACCTGCAGCGCTTCCCCCACGGCTATACCTGCCACTTCCCGCGGCCGAACTGGGTTCTACCGAGGCGCACGGCGGCCGAATAGCGCCCGGACCCGAAGCGACCGGGTGTCGGACCAGGTTCCGCGCGGTCAGCGCCGGCGGTCTGTCAGGGCCTTCCAACCGAGGCGCTCCGTGATCCGGGGGTGCGAGCCGAGGACCGAACGCTTCGGCCGGCTGGGCGTCCTGACCAGCGGCATGGGCCAGAACATGCGCGACATGTGCCTGCCCCCGTGGAAGACGGAGGACTTCCGCGGTTTCGTCGAGACGAGTTTCTGCGGCCAGAAATACCGTGACATGTGGGCGCCGCCGCGGATGACGTTGTTTGGCGGCGTCTTGCGGCGGGTGACCGTCGGCCACATGAAGATGTCCGATGCCTGCCAATCCGACCAGCCCGAGCCCACATAGTCCTCGCGCGTCAACATGAGCGGATGGTTCTCGAGGACGGAAGGCGTGTAACTGTCCAGGTCGGCGACTTCCCGGATGTAGCGGTTCTGGTCGTGGACGCCGGCGTCAACCGAAGGCTCGCCGTCTGCAACCTCCATCGCACGTCGGGCGGCGCCGAACGGGGTGAAGGGCGCCCGGCACACGAAAAGGGCCCGGTCCCCCGTCATAGCGGACGCGTAGCGGGCCGCATCTGCCTCGTCGACGCGGGCGGCGGCGATCTGGTGCTTGTCGGCCTCGGCAACGACGCTCAGCGTCGCATCCGGGAAGCCTTCGGCGCGCAGCCTGTCGGCGACGCGGCGCGCGGTTTCGGCGCTTTCATAGAGCCGTGAGACGATCGTCGTCATGGATCTCCCTCTCTTTCTGCCGCTTGGGCGGCGCTGGTGCGATGGTGGCGGCGGGGATATCCGGTCGATCCTGCCGACGGGTCTGTGACGCGGTCCGTTTCGGGTCGGCCGGCTTTCTCCTCAGGCTGCCGATCGCGACAAGGGCCGCGGCGAGAAGCAGCAACTCGAGGCTGAAGACGGGTAGGTAGGGCGTCTCGGGACGGAAGCCGTCCGCCCCCGGCAGCGCCGCGACGAGGTCGCGGATGATCCCGCCGAGTGCGACGGCGACTCCTGCCGCGGTGGCCTGCACCGCGCCCCAGGCGCCGAGGGCAAGTCCCACCTGCTCGCGCGGGGCGCTGCGCATCGTGGCCGTCAGCGTCCCGTGCCCGAAGAGCCCCGCCCCGAAGCCGGCGACGCCGGTTCCGGCGACGAACAGCGCGGGCAGGCCGAGCGGCCCCGAGACGATGATCGCCGCGAAGGCGGGAAGCCCCGCAAGCGTTCCCCACCAGGCGACGTCGACCGGCTCCGTCCCGTTCAGAAGGACGCGCGAGGCGACCGCGAAACCCGCCAGCCCGCCGAGCGCCAGCACGGCCGTCAGGCGGGTGGTCATGGCCACGGAAAGCTCCAGCACATGGCCGCCGTAAGGCTCGAGAAGGACATCGGCCATGCCGAAACCCATCGTGCCGAGCGCGATGACCAGGAGCAGGCCGACGGCGGTCCGGCCACGCACGAAGAGGCGCCAGGCGTCGCGGAACTCGGGATGCGTCTCGACCGACCGCGCGCGGTCCCTGTCGCGCGCCTCCTGCTTCCACAGCGCGAGAAGGTTGAGGGCCACCGTCACGACAGCGGCCCCCTGCACGACCTGCACGAGCCGTCCCGGCGTGTAGTCCCTGAGCAGCCAGCCGAAGACCAGCGCCGAGACGATCATGCCCAGCAGCAGCATCACGTACATCAGGCCCACGACCTTGGGCTGTTCCTCGACCGGGACGAGATCGGTGGCAAGCGCGAGGCCCACCGTCTGCACCGTGTGAACGCCCGCGCCGACGAGCAGGAAAGCCAGCGCAGCGCTCGAATACCCGATCCAGAGTGGCGCGTCGGCCGCCTGCTCGTAGCCCGAGAGCACGAGGAGCGCGAACGGCATGATCGCGAAGCCGCCGAACTGCAGCATCGTCCCCTTCCAGATGAAGGGCACGCGGCGCCAGCCGAGGGCCGATCTGTGAATGTCGGATCGGTATCCGATCAAGGCCCGAAAGGGCGCGAAGACCAGCGGCAGAGCGATCATCACTCCCACGAGCGTCGCCGGAACGGAAAGTTCCACGATCATGACGCGGTTGAGCGTGCCCACGAGAAGCACGAGGGCCATTCCCACGGTCACCTGGAAAAGCGACAGGCGCAGGAGGCGGGACAGCGGCAGGTCCTCGGTGGCCACGTCCGCGAACGGCATGTAGCGGGGGCCGATCTGCCTAATCTTTCGAAGCGCGAAGTCACGTGTACTGAACATGGCGCCTGGGTCCGGGCCCCTTCCCTCGGGCACTCGCCGGCCCGGTGTCATCTGGGTGAGGTTGCGGTCGGGGGCGGCGGGAACCGTCCCCGGCCTATGGCGTTGGGTCGTTCACCATCGCTCCGCTCCTATTGTCGGAGCGCGGCGGATGTCAGGTCGTCCACCACCAGTGTCGCCGTGCGCCCATCGGGAAGCACCACGCGCAGGCTCTGGTTGCCGTGCGCGTCGGTCTCGACATAGGTCGGAAGACCGCCCGTTTCCGCTGAGGCAGGAAGAACCGTCGCTTCCGTTGCGGCGGCGGCGGTGTCGCCCGCGCCCAAGGGCTGGCCCTGGAGGAAATCGGCCACCCAGGAGGTGTTCGAAAGAACCGCCACGTGAACCGCGAAAGATCCAACCGCAACGGCGCCGAGGAACAGGGGAATGCCGACCGTCGGCTTGACGACGAGCCACATCTTGGCGTTGTTCATGACGTTACCCCCTATCCGAGCCAGGGTGTGGACACGGCGACGAGCACATGCGCGAGCAGCGCGATGGCGCCGAATACGCGTGTGCCGTCAATGAGGTAGCTATGCACCTCTTCTGCTTCCTTGAGTGTCAGACCCGTCGGCCAGACCTTGTCGGGATCGTCGGACATCGTCCTCCCTCCTACACGTTGCGTTACACCCACCGGCGCCCGTGTCTGGCAGGTCACCGGAACCCGGCCGTGACCGAACCCGTGCAGGGACGGTCGCGTCCGACATGAATGTGTCATGCTTGCTTGACAGGTTCAACTGTAAATTTCTTTGGACACCTGGCGGTCTCTAAAGGAGCTGACAGTGGCCAGGCCGAATGGAGGGCGAGGCAGGTCCATGATCCGGCCCCAAACCATGATCGCCGCAAGAAAGCATCTGATTTAATGGGCAAAACGGGATGCGCCGTCAGACGCGTTCGGCCTGAGTCTCTGCAAGGATGGCTTCGAATGCGGCGCGGTCGCAGAGCTCCGTGGCCTGCGTCGTGACCGCCGCGCTCGCCGAAGAAACGCCCCAGCGAAGAACGTCGGCAAGCGAGAGGTCACGGGACAGGGCGAGCGTCGCGGCGGCCACGAAGCTGTCGCCGGCCCCGGTCACGGAGACCACCGGAACCTTAGCCCCCGGGGCGAACCAGCGTTCCTCGGCCGTGGCGAGAACCGAGCCGTCCGGCCCGCGCGCGATGATGGCGATCTCGGCGGCGCCGGCCTCGACGAGGTCGGCTGCCGCCGCCGCGCTCTCCTCCCGGGACGCGAGGTCACGGCCCGTCAATTCTTCGGCCTCCGCCGAATCCATGCGCAGGACCCTGAGGTTCAGGCCAGCCCTCGCGATCTCGGCCAGGGCTGCGCCCGATGTGTCGCAGACGACATCTCCGCCCACGTCGCAGACGACCTTCGCCAGTTCCACCAGCGACGACGGCGCAAGACCGGGCGGAAGCGATCCCGACAGGACGACGAGGTCGCCGGGCCCGACCAGAGGCAGCAGCCGCGCCTCGGCCGTCTCGAGATGCGACTGGCTCCAGGTCGGGCCGGGAAAGATGAAGCGGTATTGGTCGCCCGTCTTCTCCTCGATAACCGAGAGATTCTCGCGCGTGTCGCCGGGCGCGGGCAGCGCCGCGGTCCGGACGCCCGGCCCCTGCAGCCGATCGAGCAGGTCCTGCCCGATCGGCCCGCCCACGGCGACCGCTGCCGTCGCCTCCCCGCCGAGTATGGCGACGGCGCGCGCGACATTGATGCCGCCGCCGCCGGGATCGCGCCGGGGCGGGCTGCAGCGCAGCTTGTCGCCGGGCACGAGCTCCGGGATTCGGGTCTCGAGGTCGAGGGCGGGGTTCAGCGTGACGGTCAGGATGGGCATGGCCCGTAGATAGGACGGCCGGGGCGCGCGGAAAACCGGGGAACGGTGTTTCCGGGGAAGCGAACCGGTGCCGTTGGACGTTCCAGGGCAGCCATGTTGAACTTCCGGGCACAATCCCTAGGCTTGGCCCATGCAACCGAACCCCTCAGCGCGGGCCGTGGCCCCTGCCCCGCCCGACGCTCTCGTGCGCCTGACGGAGGGCACGCTCGGCGATCCATTCGCCGTGCTGGGTCCGCACGATCGCGACGGTGTGCGCCACGTGACAGTCTTCCAGCCCGGCTCGACGCGTGTCTCGGCATGGACCGACGACGGATCGCATGCGCTCGCACCGGTGGAGGGGGCCGAGTTCGTGTTCTCCGGCGCGGTGCCCGGCGCGGAGGCCTACCGGCTCGAGGCAGAGGCTGACGACGGCAACGGCTGGAGCTTCGAGGACCCCTACCGCTTTGCGCCCCTGCTCGCGGACTTCGGCGTGGCCGCGGACGGATCACGGCTCTCGTCCGTCCTCGGGGCACAGGTTGGCGAGCGGGATGGCGTGTCCGGCACGCGCTTTGCCGTCTGGGCGCCCAACGCATCCCGGGTCTCGGTCGTGGGGCCCTTCAACTTCTGGGACGGCCGTCGGCACCCGATGCACCGGCACACGGCTTCGGGACTATGGGAGCTGTTCCTGCCCGGGGTCTCGGCGGGCGCGTGCTACAAGTACGAGATCCTCGACGCGGACGGGGCGCTCCTGCCGCCCAAGGCCGATCCCGATGGTTTCGGGGCCGAGGCGCCGCCGGGCAACGCATCCGTCGTGCGCGACCTCGGGCGTCCGTCCACGCCCGACGACCGCTGGGCAGAGATGCGCGCGGGCCTCATGGCGCCCGACGCGCCGGTTTCAATCTACGAGGTCCACCTGGGCTCATGGCGGCGGCGGGCGGACGGCCGCGCGATCTCCTACGCGGAGGCGGCGGAGGAACTCGTCGCCCACGCCGCTGAGATGGGATTCACCCATATCGAGCTTCTGCCCATCGCCGAGCACCCCTTCGACGGTTCGTGGGGATACCAGCCCGTGGGCCTTTTCGCGCCGACCGCGCGGCACGGGATGCCGGACGAGTTTCGCGGGCTGGTGGACGCCGCCCACGGCGCGGGACTTGGCGTCATCCTCGACTGGGTGGCCGCGCATTTCCCGACCGATCCGCACGGGCTCGGACGCTTCGACGGGACGGCACTCTACGAATACGCCGACCCGCGCGAGGGCTTCCATCCCGACTGGAACACGCTGATCTACGATTACGGCAAGCCGGAGGTCCGCGCCTTCCTGACCGCCAACGCCCGGTTCTGGCTGGAGGAATACGGTGCCGACGCGTTGCGGGTGGACGCAGTCGCCTCGATGCTCTTCCGCGACTTCTCGCGGCGCGAGGGGGAATGGGTTCCGAACGTTCATGGCGGGCGGGAGAATCTCGAGGCGATGGACTTCCTGCGCGGCGTGAACCGCGAACTCCGTGCGATCCCCGGCGTCACCACCATCGCGGAGGAGAGCGACGGGCATCCGGGCGTCACGGCGCCGTCCGACGAGGGCGGGCTTGGCTTCGGTTACAAGTGGAACATGGGCTGGATGTCCGACAGCCTGTCCTACATGGCCGCCCCGCCCGCGGCACGGCCCGCGCGCCACCACGACATCACCTTCGGGCTGACCTATGCCTTTTCCGAACGCTTCGTGCTGGCCATCAGCCATGACGAGGTCGTGCACGGCAAGGGCTCGATGTTCGGGAAGATGCCCGGCAGCCGCGCGGATCGGTTCGCCAACCTTCGCGCCTTCTACGGTTTCATGTGGGGGCATCCGGGCAAGAAGCTCCTCTTCATGGGGCAGGAGTTCGGGCAGGAAAGCGAGTGGAACCATGACGGTTCGCTCGACTGGGAGTGCCTGAGCGATCCGGCGCACGCGGGCCTGATGCGGCTGGTCGCAGACCTCAACGCGCTCTACCGCGCGACGCCCGCGCTCCACGCCAAGGACGGCGAGGGCGACGGCTTCGAGTGGATCGAGGCCGACGACACCGACCGCTCGGTCTACGCTTGGGTCCGGCGCGGCCGCCACGGCGACGCGCCCGTTGCGGTGATCTGCAATTTCTCCTCGCAGGAATACCGCGGCTATCGCGTGGGTCTGCCGCATGCGGGCCGCTGGCGCGAGGCGCTGAATACCGATGCCGGGATCTATGGCGGGTTGAACCGGGGCAACATGGGCGCCGCCGAGGCGCAGGATCGACCTGCCCGCGACAAGCCCGCCTCGGCGGAGCTGCGCCTCCCGCCGCTCTCTACCCTGATCCTCGAGCATCAGGGCTGAAACACCACACCACCGAGGGACACGACACCATGCCTCTGGCAGAACGCATCCAGTTTGACGAAGCCGCCGCCCGCGCCGAGGCAGAAGCCGCGCGCGCCGCGCTCACCACCGCGGAGACGAGTTTCGAGGCCGAGCGCCTGATCGCCCGCCGCCTCGGCGCGCGCATCGAGGGGGAACGCGCGATCTTCGGCTTCTGGACACCGGAACTGCTGGATGCGCGGGTGCCCTCGGGCGACATCTTCCTCGAGATCCTTTCGCCGAAGGAGCCGCTGGATCTCACCCGCTCCCACCAGAAGGTGCATTTCGAACGCGCCTGGGTCCCCGTCATCAAGGAGGAGGCGCATTGCTTCACCGCCGTCACCGGCATGCGCCCGGGCGACCGGCAGACGGTGGGTGAGTTCTACGCGCTCGCATGGCGCGACGCGGAGGACAACTGGCACCGCATCCTAGATCCGCTGGCCATGTCGCTGCCCTTCGGGGTCATGGCGCCGGCGGAACTCTACGACGTGGATGCCATGCAGCGGGACCGGGGCGACGCGGACTACTTCGCCGCGCTGAAGGGCGATGTGCCCCACAAGTTCGGCCCGCCGACGAACATCCTGCAGATCCACGTCCCCACCGCCACCGCAGGCGGCACGCTGGCGAGCCTCAACCGCTACTACCAGCGGCTGGCCGAGCGCGTGGCGCGCGACCTGCCGCTGGAGCCCGCCGACCAGCTCTTCCTCGGCTACGACGCCGTGCAGCTCCTGCCGGTTGAGCCCACGACGGTCTACGAGACCGGCCCCGACTTCTGGCAGGAGGAGGACGGCGACAACGACTGCGTGACAGTATCGCTTCTGCGCCCGGACACCACGAACTGGGGCTACGACATCGTCATCGCCGGAATGGCCACGGTGAACCCCGTACTGCTGGAGTCAGGACGGCCGGACGAGCTCGTGGACCTTGCCGCGACGCTCCACAATTTCCCCAGCAAACCCAAGCGCCTCTGTCTTGACGTGGTGTTCGGCCATGCCGACAACCAGGGGCTGCGCGCGCTCAACAGCCACTTCTTCGCCGGGCCCAACATGTACGGCCAGAACCTCGATTACCAGAACCCCGCCGTCCGGGCGATCCTGCTGGAGATGCAGCGGCGCAAGGTGAACTTCGGCGCGGATGCCGTGCGCGTGGACGGCGCCCAGGACTTCAAGTGGTGGGATCCCGGCACGCAGGAGCTGTGCCACGACGACGAGTACCTGCAATCCATGGCCGACATCGTGCAGGAGGTCGCGGGCACTGAGTACCGGCCGTGGTTCGTCTTCGAGGACGGCCGCCCCTGGCCCGAGGAGGATTGGGAACTGTCCTCCACCTACCGCGCCGTGATCGAGGCGCAGCGCGACGACGACGTGTTCCAGTGGGGGCCGCTCACCTTCGCCCACAACACGCCCTTCCTTTATACCTTCTGGCTGTCGAAATACTGGCGCATCCGCGAGGCGCTGGAGGTGGGCGCCAACTGGATCTCGGGCACCTCGAACCACGACACGCTCAGGCGGGGCACGCAGGTGAACCCCAAGCTCAACGTGAACACGCGGCTGGGCCGCACGAAGATGGAGATCCTCGACAAGGCCTACGACAACCCCGCCGTGCACATCCTGACCTACGTCGCGCTGCCGGGCGTGCCGATGGATTTCCTCAATGCAATGGCCCGCGCCTCGTGGGGGTTCATCCGTAACCAGGACGACAAGTACGGCGTGAAGGTCGTGGCGGAAGAGGCGATCAGCCTCAAGTGGCAGGTGGACGAGTATTCCTACTCGGTCCCCGCCAATTTCCGGCGCCTGAAGGAGATGGGCTACACCACCCGCGAGGAACTCGCGCGGTTCCTCGAATTCCTGCCCGCACTGGTCGAGGTCACCGAATACGACCTGGAAGAGATCGCGCGCCTCCTGACGCTGGCCGAGCCGCCGCTCGCCGGGCCGCCCTTCACGGTCGAGAGCCTGAAGGAGATCGCCCGGGCCTGGATGGACGACATGCACGATTACTGCAACGTGTCGAACTCCTTCCCCTCGCTCGACGACGAGCAGCTGGCCTTCTGCCTCGCCACGCGAAACTTCCGCCGCGCGCGGCCGTGGCTGAGGAACAATTACGGCTCGAAGGACCACTTCGACTACCTGAAGCCCATCGCGGGCCGCACC
>CAZUVG010000097.1:0-8887 GCA_964623765.1 uncultured Roseicyclus sp. | reverse complement strand
AGGACCGGCTCGCGGGCGCGCAGGTCTGGTTCACGCCGCCCGACCGCGCCGCGGGCCGGGCCATCGACGCGCTCTGGCGGGATCTCACGCATGGCCGCGAGGAGGAGCTGGTGCTGGAGGTCAAGGGCCGCGAGGTGCACCTGCCGCGCTACTGGGCGGGGATGGCGCGCGCGACCTTCTGGCAGCTTTGCGGACAGCCGCTGGGACCGGCCGACTACCTCGCGCTCGTGGGTGCCGTGAAGCTCCTCGTGATCGAGGGCATACCCGTTCTCGACCAGACGCGGTTCAACGAGGCGAAGCGCTTCGTGACGCTGGTCGATGCGCTCTACGAGGGGCATGTGCGGCTCATCTGCTCGGCCGAGGCGGAGCCGGAGAATCTCTACCTCGAAGGCGCGGGCAGTTTCGAGTTCGAGCGCACGGCGAGCCGCCTGCGCGAGATGCAGGGGGCGGACTGGGGCGAGGGACGGTCCGGGCGCTCCTGAGCAACGGGACGTGTCGTGTCTGCCGGCCTTCGCGTTGACGGCGATGGCCGGGCAGGCATCGCTGCCGTCCACCGCCTCACGACATCGGCACGACCGGGTCGCAGCGCATCGCCTCGCCCATAGGGTAGGCCGGGAGCGGCGTGTCCGGATCGATGGAGCTTTCGCGGATCCAGGTATTGTCGACGCAGACGTCCTGTGCCCAGTTGCCGCCGTTGAATCCGAAGCCGGGCGTGCCGCAGTCGTCAACCCGGCCGTTGGCATTCCATTCCTGGTAGGACTGCTCCATGAAATGGCCGCCGGTGGGAAAGGCCATCGCGTCGGTGTCGAAGAACAGCGTCCAGCTCGTCTCCGTCGTGCGGTCGTCCATGTCCCAGGACCCGATGGGCAAGCCGTCGTGGTAGCCCCAGATCGCGAACTCGATGACATCGGCCTGCGTGATGATGCCGGTCCCCATCAGGTCCGACGGGATGCCGATGATGCCCTCCATGGTGTAGCCGCCGGCGCCGATCCAGCAGAACTGGAAGCGCGCGGTGTCCGACGGCGCGGCCGCGCCGGCGGAGGCGAGCAGGCAGAGGGCGGAGAGGCTGGGCAGTCGCATCCCGTTAAGGTCGGCGCGAACTGCCCCTCGGTCAAGGGCGCATCCTCATGGTCGAGGACCTGGCTTGCAGGTCTGCCCGTCTGCGACCCTAGCCGTTCTCGGCGAGTATCTCCCCCGCGAGGTAGAGCGAACCGCAGACGACGATCCGGGCCTCGGGAGTGTCCTGCAGGATCGAGGCGACCGCCGCGGCAGCGTCATCGGCCACCCGGGCCTCGATGCCCGCTGCGCGCGCCGCCTCGGCCGTCGCCCCGGCCGGGAGGGTTGCGGACTGGCCGGGAACGGAGATCGCCCAGAGACCTTCGGCGACCTGCGCGAAGGAACGCATGTAGCCCGCGACGTCCTTCGTGTTCAGCATCCCGCAGACGAGGTGCGTGGGCCGGGGCGGCAAGTCCTTGAGAAATTCAGCGAGCGCGCGCGCGGCGTGGGGGTTGTGCCCGCCGTCGAGCCAGAATTCCGCACGCGGCCCCGCTTCGACCAGCGGGCCGCGGCGCAGGCGCTGCATCCGCGCGGGCCATGTCACGTCCCGCACCGCCGCCTCGCAGGCCGCCTCGGGTTGGTCGAGGGCGCGCAGGGCGGCAAGCGCGATACCGGCGTTCTCCACCTGGTGGCGGCCGGGAAGCGCCGGAAGCGGCAGGTCCAGAAGGCCGGTCTCGTCCTGGAAGACGAGGCGCCCGCGTTCCTCCCGGACGTGCCAGTGCTGGCCGTGGGCAAGGATGGGCGCGCCCATGCGCGCCGCCTGCGCCTCGATCACCCCGAGCGCCGCATCCTCCTGCCGCCCGACGATCACGGGCACGCCACGCTTGATGATCCCTGCCTTCTCGCCGGCGATCTGCGCCAGCGTGTCGCCGAGGAATTGCTGATGGTCCATGTCCACCGGCGTGATGACCGTGAGCGCGGGCCGCGCCACCACGTTGGTCGCGTCGAGGCGCCCTCCGAGCCCGACCTCCAGCAGCGTCCAGTCTGCCCGCGCCTCGGTGAAGGCGAGGAAGGCGGCCGCGGTGGTGATCTCGAAATAGGTGATCGGATCGGGGCCGTTCGCCGCGAGGCAGCGGTCGAGGATGTCGGCCAGCCGGTCTTCCCCTATGAGATCTCCCGCCAGCCGGATGCGCTCGTGAAAGCGCACGAGATGCGGCGAGGAATAGGCGTGGACGTCGAAACCCGCGCCCTCCAGCCCGGCGCGGATCATGGCCAGCGTCGATCCCTTGCCGTTGGTCCCGGCGATATGGACAACGGGGGGCAGGCGCCGCTCGGGGCGCCCGAGCGCATCGAGGACGCGATGCATCCGGTCGAGCGTCAGGTCGATCAGCTTGGGGTGGAGCGACATCATCCTTTGCAGGAGGACGTCGGATTTGCGGCCGCTCACGTCTCGGACTTCTCCGGCGCGGCCTCGCCCTCGGCCGGTTCCTGTCCGGCGGGTTCCGCCGCGGGCTCGGGCGAGGGCAGGTCGCCAGCCACGGCGGGGGACATGCCCATCAGCATCCGGGTGATACGGACGAGGTCCTCGCGCAGTTCCGACCGCGGCGTAACCCGGTCGAGCATGCCGTGGTCCAGCAGGTATTCGGCGCGCTGGAACCCTTCGGGCAGGGTCTCGCGGATCGTCTGCTCGATCACGCGGGGCCCGGCGAAGCAGATGAGCGCACCGGGCTCGGCGATCTGCACGTCACCCAGCATCGCGTATGAGGCGGTGACGCCGCCCGTCGTCGGATGGGTCAGCACGACGATGTAGGGCACTCCCGCCTCGCGCAGCATCTGCACCGCCACCGTCGTGCGCGGCATCTGCATCAGCGAGAGGATCCCCTCCTGCATCCGCGCGCCGCCCGCGGCGGAGAACAGGATCAAGGGGCGCCGCAACTGCACCGCGCGCTCCGCCGCGGCGATGATGGCATTGCCGACATACATCCCCATGGAGCCGCCCATGAAGGAGAAGTCCTGCGCCGCCGCCACGATCGGCGTCCGGCCGATCTCGCCCTCGGCGACCAGCATCGCCTCCGGCTCGCCGGTGGCCTTCTGCGCGGTGCGAAGCCGGTCGGGATAGCGCTTCTGGTCGCGGAATTTCAGCGGATCGTCCACGGGCGCGGGAACCTCGACCTCCGAGAACACGCCTGCGTCGAACAGCGCCTCGAAGCGCCGCCGCGGGCTCAGCGCCATGTGGTGGCCGCAACTGGTGCAGACGTTGAGCGCCTCGGTCAGTTCGCGGTGGAACAGCATGGTCCCGCATGACTCGCATTTCGTCCACAGGTTCTCGGGCATCTCGCGGCGCGAGAAGATCGAGTTGATCCGGGGGCGGACGTAATTGGTGATCCAGTTCATGCAGGGCGGCCTTCCGGGAAGCGGTCGCACGGGCGTTCGGGCGGGGAGATATGCCGCGATGGTGCGGAATGCAATCGGCGGCCCCGCTCAGGAACTGCGGCGCCGGGAGGCCAGGGCGACACGCACGAGGCCCCACAGGAAGACGGTCGAGGCGATGTCGAGCCAGAACAGCGGCCTGATCTCCGGCGAGGCAGGCGAGATCGGCGCCTCGTAGAGCGCGAGGCCCGACAGGGGCCCGTCGGTCGCCACGACGAGGATGGCGAGCGCGTTGTTGACGAAGTGGAGCCCCCAGGCCGCACCGATGCTGCCCGTGGCCGCCGTCAGGTCGGCGGCGAGGATCGCGAAGACGAAGACGGCAAGCATCATCAGCCAGGCGTTGTCGCCCATGATCTCCGGCTGCCAGTGCAATGCGGCGAAGATCGCCGACGGCAGCACCATCCACACCAGCGGCGAGGAAAAGCGCGCGGCGAGTTGCTGCTGGAGATAGCCGCGGAACAGGATCTCCTCCGCCCCGGTCTGGATCAGCACGCCCACCAGTGCCAGCGGCAGGAAGCTGAGCCACAGCGTCAGGTCGAGGTTCGGCAGGGGATCGGGCGCGGGGATCGGCAGCAGCGCGGATAGCGCATAGACGGCAAGGCAGATGCCGGTGGCGATGGCGAAATGCCGCCAGAGCAGGCCCATCGGCCCGAACAGCGACGCGACGCTGCGCCGGTGGAGAAGTTTCACGGCCGCCATCGGACCCAGTGCCATGCCCACGAAGGTCGCAAGGAGAAGAAGCGTGCCGGTCGGCCCGGATGTCGTCGCCATCTCGCGCATCCAGGACTGGGCGCCGTCCACCCCGCTCCACGCGACCACCAGAAGCAGGACGCCAGCGACGCCGAGCGCGTAGACGGCGACGGTGAGGAGCAGCCCGAGGCCCAGCCGCCACAGTTGCGGACGGCCGCGCGCTGGCGCCACGAAGGGCGCGTGTGCGGTGTAATTCATCGGGCCTGCCTGCTCGATCTGCCTTTTGGAAGAAGCGTAGAACGTCCGCCCGATTCCGTCCATCGCCAAGGTGCCCGCCGCGACGTCTCGCTTCTTGTCTCGCGCCCGGGCGGCGTCTATGCCGGACGGCAACATGCGCGCGATCCGAACCAACGCGCCGGAAAGAGGGAGAGGACGATGCTCAAGGGCAAGCTGGACAAGGCAAATCTGCCCAGCCGACACGTGACCGAGGGGCCGGCCCGCGCGCCGCACCGGTCGTATTTCTACGCGATGGGTCTCTCCGACGAGGAAATCCACCAGCCCTTCGTGGGCGTGGCCACCTGCTGGAACGAGGCCGCGCCCTGCAACATCGCGTTGTCGCGGCAGGCGCAGTCGGTGAAGCTGGGCGTCAAGCACGCCAACGGCACGCCGCGCGAGTTCACCACGATCACCGTGACCGACGGCATCGCCATGGGCCACGAGGGCATGCGCTCAAGCCTCGCGTCGCGCGAGGCCATCGCCGACACGGTGGAACTGACGATGCGCGGCCATTGCTACGACGCGCTCGTGGGGCTTGCAGGCTGCGACAAATCGCTGCCCGGCATGATGATGGCCATGGTGCGCCTCAACGTGCCGTCGGTGTTCATCTACGGCGGCTCGATCCTGCCGGGGCGGGTGCCCGCGGGTGCCGACGTGCCGGAGGATTTCGCGAGCCGCGACCTGACCGTGCAGGACATGTTCGAGGCCGTCGGCCGCAACCAGAACGGCACCCTGTCCGACGCCGCGCTCGCGATCCTCGAGCGGGTCGCCTGCCCCTCGGCCGGGGCGTGCGGCGGCCAGTTCACCGCAAACACGATGGCCTGCGTGTCGGAGGCGATCGGGCTCGCTCTGATGAACTCGTCGGGCATGCCCGCCCCCTACGAGAGCCGCGACCGCTACGGCGAGGCGTCGGGCGCCGCGGTGATGACCCTGATCGACCGGAACATCCGCGCGCGCGATGTCGTCACGCGCCAGAGCCTGGAGAACGCCGCGCGCGTCGTCGCCTGCACCGGCGGCTCGACCAACGCCGGCCTCCACCTGCCCGCCATCGCCCACGAGGCGG
Organism: uncultured Roseicyclus sp.; assembly: GCA_964623765.1. GTDB lineage: Bacteria > Pseudomonadota > Alphaproteobacteria > Rhodobacterales > Rhodobacteraceae > Roseibacterium. Next base: position 3,432 of record CAZUVG010000097.1, on the reverse strand, counting down.
GCATCGACTTCGACCTGTTCGACGTCTGCGAGATCTTCCACGACACGCCCTATTTCGTCGATCTCAAGCCCGGCGGTCAGTACGTGGCCAAGGATCTGTTCGACGCCGGCGGGGTGCCCGTGGTGATGAAGGAGCTGCGCAAGGCGGGCCTGATCCACGAGGACTGCATGACCGCCTCGGGCCGCTCCCTCGGCGAGGAACTCGACATGATCGAGGGCGAGGCCGACGGGCGCGTGATCTACCCCATCGACACGCCGCTGTCGAAGACGGGCGGCGTGGTGGGCCTGAAGGGCAACCTCGCCCCCGACGGCGCCATCGTGAAGGTCGCCGGCATCGCGCCGGAGGATCAGGTCTTCACCGGCCCCGCCCGCGTCTTCGATTGCGAGGAAGACGCCTTCGCCGCCGTCAAGGCGCGCAACTACGAGGAAGGCGAGGTGCTGGTGATCCGCAACGAGGGGCCGGCGGGCGGCCCCGGCATGCGCGAGATGCTGGCGACGACCGCCGCGCTGTCGGGGCAGGGCATGGGCAAGAAGGTGGCGCTGATCACCGACGGCCGCTTCTCGGGCGCCACCCGCGGATTCTGTGTGGGCCATGTCGGGCCGGAGGCCGCGCATGGCGGCCCCATCGGGATGCTGCGGAACGGCGACATGATCACCATCGACGCGATCAGGGGCGAGCTGTCGGTCGCCCTGTCCGACGACGAGCTGGCGCAGCGCCGGCAGGAATGGGCCGGCCCGCGCAAGACGATCTACGCAACGGGTGCCATCCACAAGTTCGCCAAGCTGGTGGGCGGGGCGCGCTGGGGGGCTGTCACTCACCCCGGCGGCAAGGCCGAGGAACACGTCTACATGGACCTCTGACATCGCCGGCCCGATGATCGCGCCGCCCGAAGGCTGGCCCTGGCCCCCCGGCACGAGCTGGGCGTGGCGGGCCGATCTTTCGGCTGGCGGCGCGCATCTCTGGCCGGGCCGGTGGGTGGAGCCGGGCGTGCCTGTCGCGCCCGCGCTCAAGGTGTTCCACGAGGGCGCGGCGCCCGCCGCCGTGCTCGTCCCCGGGGCCGAAAGCTTCGCCCTGTGGGGAGAGGAGCGCGCCGGCGTCTTCCTCTCCCTCGTGGTCGATCTGTCTGCCGAGGGCGTGGCCGGCCTCACGTCGCGCCGCCTCGTCGCCCTCGCCGCCCGCGCGCACCTGACTGCCGAACGCCCGCTTCTCGGCCGCCTCAACCTGCGCCACGGGCCGAACACCGCGCAGCAGCCGCGCCCGGTGCGCCTCATGGACGGGCTGCTGCTTGCCGAGTTCGATCTCGCCTACATGGGCCTCTCCCATGCCCCCGTCACGGCCGGCTGGATCGACCTGATCGTCGAGCGCCCGAACGGCGCCGGCCTGATCCTGACCGACCTGACCGTCAGCCACCGCCCGCGGGCCGAGCCGTGACGCTGCGTTGCGCGTGACAGGGCACGACGCGGCAGAGACAACCCGGCCCGCAGGGAGGCCGCCATGACCGACTACCCCCACCTCTTCCGCCCGCTCGACCTTGGCCACGTCACGCTGCCCAACCGCGTTCTGATGGGCTCGATGCACACCGGGCTCGAGGAGACGAACGACTGGCCCCGCGTCGCCCGCTTCTACGCCGAGCGCGCCGAGGGCGGCGTCGGCCTGATGGTGACGGGTGGCATGGCGCCCAACCGCGAGGGCGGGGTGTTTCCCGGCGCGGCGGGGCTGTTCACCGCGCAGGACATCGCCAACCACCGCTCGGTGACCGATGCCGTGCATGCCGCCGGCGGCCGCATCGCCATGCAGATCCTGCACGCTGGCCGCTACGCCTACGCGCCCGACGCGGTGGCACCCTCTGCCATCAAGTCGCCCATTTCGCCGTTCCCGCCGAAGGCGCTCGACGAGGCCGGCATCGAGAAGCAGATCGCCGACATCGCCACCGCCGCCGCCCGCGCCCGCGAGGCGGGCTATGACGGGGTCGAGGTGATGGGCTCCGAGGGCTATTTCCTCAACCAGTTCCTCGTCCGCCATACCAACCACCGCACGGATGCGTGGGGCGGCGCCTACGAGAACCGGATGCGCCTGCCGCTGGAGGTGGTGCGCCGGGTGCGCGCGGCGGTGGGCGACGACTTCATCCTGATCTACCGCCTCTCGATGATCGATCTCGTGCCCGACGGCTCGACATGGGACGAGGTCGTGCAACTGGCCAGGGCGGTGGAGCAGGCCGGCGCCTCGATCCTCAACACCGGCATCGGCTGGCACGAGGCGCGCATCCCCACCATCGCCACCTCCGTCCCCCGCCGCGCCTTCGCGTGGGTGACGAAGAAGCTGATGGGCGAGGTCAGCGTCCCCCTCGTCACGTCGAACCGGATCAACACGCCCGACGTGGCCGAAGAGGTGCTGGCCGAGGGCTGCGCCGACATGGTGTCGATGGCGCGCCCCTTCCTTGCCGACGCGCACTTCGTGGCGAAGGCGGCTGCGGGGCGGTCCCGCCAGATCGCCCCCTGCATCGCCTGCAACCAGGCCTGCCTCGACCATACCTTCCAGATGAAGGTCGCCACCTGCCTGGTGAACCCCCGCGCCGCCCATGAGACCGAGCTGCACTACGATCCGGCGCCGCAGCCCAAACGCATCGCCGTTGTCGGCGCCGGCCCCGCCGGTCTCTCCGCCGCGCTGGTCGCAGCCGAACGGGGCCACGCGGTGACGCTGTTCGAGCGCGCCGACCGGGTCGGCGGCCAGCTCAACATGGCCCGTCGCATTCCCGGCAAGGAAGAGTTTCACGGGCTGGTCGAGCACTACGAGACGATGCTCGCCGCCCTCGGCGTCGAGACCCGCCTCGGCGCCCCGGCCGACCCCGACAGGCTCGCAGGCTACGACGACGTGGTGATCGCCACCGGCGTCCTGCCCCGCGATCCGGGCATCGAGGGGCAGGAGGCGCCTCACGTCCTGTCCTACATCGACGTCCTGCTGAACGGCGCCGAGGTGGGCGCGCGCGTCGCCATCGTCGGCGCGGGCGGCATCGGCTTCGACACCGCGCAGTTCCTCGCCCACCGCCCGGGCGAGAGCGCCACGACCGACCTCGCCCGTTGGCGGCGCCTCTGGGGCGTGGGCGACCCCGCCGAGACGCCCGGCGGCCTCGCGCCGCAGGGCCCCCGGCCCGACGCGCCCGCGCGCCGCATCACCCTGCTGCAGCGCAAGGCCGAAAAGCCCGGCAAGCGTCTCGGCAAGACGACCGGATGGATTCACCGCGCCGAGCTGCGGATGCTCGGCGTCGAGATGCGCGCCGGGATCGCCTATCGTCGCATCGTTCCCGAGGGTCTCCTCGTCGAGACCGGCCAGGGTGAGGAGCTGATCGCAGCCGACACGATCGTTCTCTGCGCCGGGCAGGAGCCCGACCGGAGCCTCGCCGACGCCCTCGCCGCACGCGGCAGGGTGGCCCAC
>CAZUVG010000096.1:0-8958 GCA_964623765.1 uncultured Roseicyclus sp. | reverse complement strand
CGACCTTCGCCTCGCTGTCGTTGATGCGGTTGGCGAGCGCGTCGGGCGAGAAGCCGGCGAAGACCACCGAGTGGATCGCCCCGATCCGCGCGCAGGCGAGCATGGCATAGGCCGCCGCCGGGATCATCGGCAGGTAGAGCACGACCCGGTCGCCGCGGACGACGCCCAGTTCCTTCAGGACGTTGGCGAAGCGGCAGACCTCGGCGTGCAGTTGGCGGTAGGAGATTTCCTCGGCCGCCTCGGACGGATCGTCGGGCTCGAAGATGATCGCCGTCTGCTCGCCGCGGGTCTCCAGGTGCCGGTCGATGCAGTTCGCCGCGACGTTGAGCGTTCCGTCCTCGAACCAGCGGATGTGGACGTTTTCATGGTCGAACGAGGTGTCCGTGACCTTCGTGAAGGGCCGGATCCAGTCGACCCGCCGGCCCTGTTCGGCCCAGAAGGCCTCCGGGTCGCTGATCGAGGCGTCGTACATCCTGCGATAGGCCGCCGCGTCGACATGGGCGCCTTCGAGCAGGCCGGGCTTCGTGTGGCTGTCTTTCGGCATCTCGGTCCCTCCAGGTTGCCGCGGCCATACGGGCCGCAGGCGGGACCCCGCGGGCCCCGGTGATTTCCGATGGCCGTCACGGACATGTCGGACCGCGACGGGCGCCCCGGACGGGGCATGACGATGTCGGGTCAGCCTCCCCCAACCTGTACGACGCCAACCCCCGGCATGTGCTGGGCCCCCGCGCCTCTGTTCCCTCGCGGAGGCCGCCGGATGTCGCCGTCGGCGCGGCGGACCGATGCAACCTGTGCACGTCGATTCCGCCCGTGCGGAAACATGGCAGCTTTGCGACGGCGAAAGAACATGTGGAAAACGCGCACCAGAACATCTGTCGTGCATTTTCTCTTTTCAGCGCAGGACCTGAAAAAAAATTTTCAAAATTCGTTTAGGCCCGGCCTTTCCGGCAGGCCCGCGGCCTGGGACGAACTCTTCACTCTGCCCCCTGGCCGAGGACCGAGTAGCTTTCGCCGAGCCATGGCATCCGCTCGAGCCCGGGTTCGAGGAAATGCGTCCCGATCAGCTCCCTGGCGAGGGATGCGATCTGCTCGGGGATCGAACCGGTCCAGTCGTGGGCGGCATACAGCACGATGCGCCGGGCCATGGCCTCGCCCGGCAGCGGGTGTGCGTCGATCCCGCCGGCGAAGCGCCCCGCGCGCAGGAGGCTCAGCGGCGTGGTGATCGTCCAGCCCGTCCCCGAAGCCACCAGTGCGCTGATCGACTGGTTGGAGTCCACCTCGAAACGCTTGGGCAGCTGCAGGCCGGCGCGGGCAAGATAGGCCTCGATCTGCCGTCCCATGACCTGGTCGAGATCGCGGCGCAGGAAAGCCAGGTGCGACAGGCCGTCCAGTCCGTCACCGACCGACGTGCCCCGCGGCACCGCGAGGATATAGGGATCGCGCACAAGCGGATGCGGTACTGTGTCGGGCGGGTCCGCGGCGGGTGCCGCGCAGATGGCGATATCGAGCGCCCGGTCGGCAAGGCGGGCGACGAGCATGTGGCTCGGGCCGGTCTGCAGGCGGAAGGCGCACTGGCTCATCGCCTCGGCGAGACGCGCCGCGAGCGACGGCGTCACCTCGTTCTCGAAATCCTCGATCACCCCGAGCGACAGCGCCGAGAGACCGGTCAGGTCCAGCGCAGTCAGGTCGCGCTGTCCCGCCCGCAACATTTCGAGCGCAGTTTCCGCCCGTTCGAGGAAAAGGCGCCCCGCGGGCGTCGGCGTCATAGGACGGCGGGAATGGTCGACGAGTTCCACTCCCAGCGCCTGGCTGAGGTTCTTCATCTGCTGCGACACCGCGGGCGGCGAAAGGCCGAGCTCGGAGGCCGTGGCCGCGACCGATCCGGTGCGCGCGAGGGAGACGAAAACCTCGATCCCGCGCAGCGTCAGGCCCTTCATGAGGCTGGCTGGCATGGACGAACCCTCGGGACTGGGCATGCGACACGGGGCATATGGCCATGTTGACCGGGCGCGAGGCGGCGTCAATCTGCTTCGCGGGGCTCAGCTCTCGATGACCAGTTCGGGGAAGCGCCGCGCGGTCACGCGGATGATCTCGGCCAGCCGTCCGAACGCCGCCCCGGCGCCCGAGTTCTTGCGCCACACCAGCCCGACCGAGCGCGAGAAGCGGCGTCCCCGGAAAGGTCGCGTGACCACGTCGCCGGCGGCGCGGGCGTCGATCTCGGAGCGCACGTAGAGCGCGGGCAGGAAGGTCAGGCCCATCCCCATCGCGACCATCTGGCGAAGCGCGTCGAGCGATGTGCCCTCGTAGTCTCGCGACAGATGCGCCCCGGTCTCGGTGCAGAGCGCCGAAATCTGTTCATGCAGCGCGTAGGCGGGGGAAAGCGACAGCACCGTCTCGTCGGCGAGGTCGACGCTGTCGAGCCCCTCGCGTGCGGCGAGCGGATGGTCGGCGGGCAGCGCGACCGACAGGGGCTCGCGGAAGAGCCGCGCCACCTCGAAGGCCGCGCCGGGAACCGGCAACTGCGTCAGGATAAGGTCCTGCTGCCCGTCGTTGAGCTGTCGCATCAGTTCCCGCGGGGCGGCTTCGCGGATGTAGAGCCGCAGGTCGGGATGGGAGCGGTGCAGATCGCCCACGACGAAGGGCATGAGGTAAGGGCCGAGCGTCGCGGAGGTGCCCAAGCGGATCGTGCCCGCGAGGCCCGATTTCAGCGTCACCGACAGGTCGAGGATGTTCTGCGCGGCGTCCAGCATCTCCCGTGCCCGCCGCGCCACTTCGCGGCCGGCGAGCGACAGCTGCACCGGCCCGCGTCCGCGCTCCACCAGCGTCTGGCCGAGCGCCTCCTCCAGCGTCTTGATCTGCACCGACAGCGACGGCTGCGAGATCCCGCAACTCTCCGCCGCCTCGCGGAAATGCTGCGTGTCCTCCAGCGCGACGAGATACCGGAGCTGGCGAAGCGTGAAAGGCGGTATCGAGTTTGGCATCGGTGTCCCCATTTGGTGCGAAAATAGGAACTTCCAATCGAATGTGAAGGGTGAGACGTGTTTTTCCTATGCAGGGCCGGGTCTATACCAAGCCTACGACCGATAGGTTCGGCCGATTCCTTCGTGGGCACGCGCGGATGGATCGGTGGTGTCGGTGTTGTGCTGGCGGTTGTCCCTTCCAGCGCTCACGGACCTGCACCGGCACCTTTTGGACGATCGGCATGCGGTCCCTGCCGTCAACCGCATGCCGATCGTCCGCTCTGTATCCTTCATCGCGGATCAGTCGACCACGGTGATCTCGGGCGTCGTCGTCCGCAGGATACGACGGATCGCCTGCGCCAGTTCCTGGAAGTCGGTGCCGCGCGCGGCCCGGGACCGCCAGACCATACCCACGGCGCGGAAGGGCTGCGGCCCTTCCAGAGGGCGCGATGTGACGAGCTGGTTCGGCCGCACCTCGGAGCGGACGTAAAGCGCGGGCAGGAGCGAGATGCCGAGCCCCATCGCCACCATCTGCCGGATCGTGTCGAGCGACGTCGCCCCGTAGTCGAGGCTGATCTCCGCGCCCGTCTCCTCGCAGATGCGCCGGACCTGGTCGTGGAGCCGATGGCCGGTCTCCAGCGTGAGGATACGCTCGCCCGAAAGGCGTGCGCGGGGCACCCGGTCGAGCGCGGAGAGCGGATGATCCGTCGCGGCAACGACAAGGAGCGGCTCTCGGAAGAGCCGGGCGACCGACATTTCGGCTCCCGACGCGGGGAGTGGCAGGAACAGGAGGTCGAGCGATCCCGCCTCCAGCCGGTTCGTCAGGTCGGCGGCGAGCCCCTCGCGCACGTAGAGCTTCAGGTCCGGATATTCCGCGTGGAGATCCGGGATCACCAGCGGCAGCAGGTAGGAGCCGAGCGACTGCACCACGCCGACCCGGATGGTCCCGCCCAGGCCGCGCCCGCCGCGGCGCGCGACCTCCACGATCTCGTCCACCTCCGCGAGGATCCGCCGCGCGCGTGCGGCGATCTCGTCACCCTCGGGCGTCATCACCACGCGCGAGCGCGAGCGCTCCACGAGTTGAACGCCGAGCTTCTCCTCCAGCGCCGAGAGCTGTGCCGAGAGCGTCGGCTGCGTGACATGCGCCCGCTCGGCCGCGCGGCGGAAGTGGAGCGTCTCGGACAGGAGCGCGAGGTATTTCAGCTGCTGCAGGCTTGGCATGGTGGCGCTTATAGCTAAGCTCTATCGAATAGTCTTCAAGTTTCGATTGGACCAATCAGGGCCGTGCCGCTACCTCGCTCTCATTCATCGCGGAGGCCCGTGTGCAGCGGTTCAAGAGCATTCTAGCGGTCCTGACCGAGGACAGCCTCGACGAGCTAGCGTTCGCGCGCGCGCTGCATCTGGCGCGACTGAACGGTGCCGCGCTCACGCTCGTGGATGTCGTGGACACGGCGCCGGGCGAATTGTCCCGCCTGCTGGGACAGGTCACGGGCGCCCGTGCGGGTGATCTGGAGGAGGACGTTCTGGCCTATCACCGCGACCGCCTCGCCCATTTCGCGGCACGTGCCCGCGAGGCAGGCGTCGAGGCCGGGGAGGCGGTGCTGCAGGGCGTCCCCTTCGTCGAGGTCATCCGCATGATCCTGCGCGAGGGGCACGACATCGTGGTGAAGGGCGCCACGGATGCGGGCCACGGCCGCGGGCGGCTGCGCGGTTTCGACATGCACCTGCTGCGCAAATGCCCCTGCCCGGTCTGGATGCTGATGGGGCAGGGCCATTGCAAGTTCGGCCGCATACTCGCCGCCGTCGATCCGACCCCAACGGATGACCCGGCGCGGGACGGGCTCGACCGGCTCGTGCTGGAGCTGGCCGCGAGCCTCGCGGAGCGCGACGGCGCGGAGATCCACGTGGCCCACGCCTGGCATCTCCACGCCGAGCAGGCGCTGCGCCACGGGCGCTATACCTCGGGGCGGCAGCACGACGTCGACCACATGGTCGAGGCGGAGCGGCAGGGCGCCGAGGCGCGCCTCGCGCGCTTGCTGGCGGACTACCCGCAGGTGCCCGCGCCGCATTGCCACCTGCTCAAGGGCCGCGCGGGCGACGTGCTGCCGGCCTTCGCCGAGGCGGAGGAGGTGGACCTGATCGTGATGGGCACGGTCGCGCGCACCGGCCTGTCGGGCTTCATCATGGGCAACACGGCGGAGTCGATCCTGAACGCCGTTACCTGCTCGGTTCTCGCGGTGAAACCGGATGGTTTCGAAAGCCCGGTGACGCTGAACGCGGGGCGATAGGGGCGGAACGGGACTTGCGGACAGGCCGCGCGCCCTGCGATACGCAGGCGCAAGGGCGGCCCAGAGGGACGGGGAAGACAGGCTTGGCGACGACTGGAGCAGAAGTGCCGCGCGCATACGGCGGTCCGGCGGGATGGGTCTCGGTCCTGATCCCGGCGGCCATATTCGCGTGGCTGTCGCAGTATCTCGGGCCCGTGGCGGCGGGCGAGCAGGTCCTGATCGGCATCGACTGGGTGCCGACCATGGACGTCCGCCTGTCGTTCCTGATCGACGGGCTCAGCCTGACATTCGGTCTCCTGATCTCGGGCATCGGGGCTCTGGTGACGCTCTATTCCACGAAGTATCTCGGCAATCATCCGGAATATCCGCGCTTCGTGCTGTTCCTCATGTTCTTCATGGTGGGGATGCTGGGGCTGGTGCTGGCCGACAACCTTATCGCGCTGTTCGTGTTCTGGGAGATCACCACGATCTCGTCCTACCTCCTGATCGGATTCGACAGCGACAGCGAGAAGTCGCGCCGTTCGGCGCTGCAGGCGCTGCTCCTGACGGGAACGGGCGGCCTAGCGCTCCTGGCGGGCATGGTCCTGCTCGGCAACGCGGCGGGCACGTTCGAACTGTCGCAGATCGTCACCATGGGCGACGAGATCCGGGCGCATCCGCACTACCCGGCGATCCTGATCCTGTTCCTTGCCGGCGCCTTCACGAAGTCGGCCCAGTTCCCGTTCCACTTCTGGCTGCCGAACGCAATGGCCGCGCCGACGCCGGTCTCGGCCTACCTGCACTCGGCCACGATGGTGAAGGCGGGCGTCTACCTCATGGCGCGGATCAACCCGGCGGTGGGCGGGACGGACGCGTGGTTCTGGGCGCTCGTCATCGCGGGTGGCTTCACCACCGTCTTCGCGAGCCTCATGGCCGTGCGCCAGACCGACATCAAGCAGGTGCTGGCCTACACCACGCTGATGGCGCTCGGGGCGCTCACGCTGTTCATCGGGGCGGGGACGTCGGACGCGATCAAGGGCGCGATGCTGTTCCTCGTGGTCCACTCGCTCTACAAGGCGGCGCTGTTCCTGATGATCGGCCTTGTCGATCACGAGACCGGCACGCGCGAGGTGGACGAGTTGCGCGGCCTTGCGCGGAAGATGCCGCTGACCTTCACGGCGGGCGTTCTCGCCGCGATTTCCATGGCCGGCATCCCGCCCTTCGTGGGGTTCATCGGCAAGGAGTTCATGTACAAGGCCGCGTTCCAGATGGAGACGGCGATGGTCTGGATCACGGGCACCATCTTCGCGGCCTCGGTGCTTATGTTCGTCGCCGCCGGGATCGCCGTGGCGCGACCTTTCCTCGGCAGGACGCCAGAGCGGCTGGCGAAGACGCACGAGGGCCCCGCCGCCATGTGGATCGGCCCGCTGCTGCTGGGCGGTCTCAGCCTCTTCTTCGGGCTGTTCTCCGACGTGGCGGAACAATGGCTCGTCGCGCCCGCGACCTGGGCCGTCTACGGCGAGACCGTCCCGGTCGACCTCTACCTGTTCCGCGAGGTGAATGCGGCCTTCATCCTGTCGCTGGTCACGTTCGCCACCGGCTTCGCGCTCTACCTCGCCCATCGCAGCCTGCGGTCCTTCCTCGCCCGTGCGATCGAGGCGAGCCCGATCCGCTTCGACCCCGGCTGGGACCGCACGCTCGACGGGCTGAAGGCGCTCGCCGAATGGCAGACGGGCATTCTGCAGTCGGGCGTGCTGCAGCGCTACCTCGTCACCATCTTCGTGACGCTCGCCGTGGCCATCGCGGGCACGATCTGGGCGCAGGGGGCTTTGCAGCCCGTCGTCGCCAACATGGAGGTCCTGCTCGATGATCTGGCCTTCATGCATTACGCGGTGCTCGTCTTCATCACCGCCGGCGCGCTCCTGACGGCATATTCCTCGAGCCGGATGACCGCCGTCGCCGCGCTGGGCGTCGTGGGCATAGGCGTGGCCCTCGTCTTCATCATGTTCTCGGCCCCTGACGTCGCCATCACGCAGCTTCTCGTCGAGACGCTGACCGTGGTGCTCGTCGCCGTCGCCATGCTCAAGCTGCCGCACCTGAACCTTCGGAAGGAGAAGCGGCGCACGGGCCACGCGATCCTGTCGGTGACGGTCGGCGCGCTCGTCACCTTCGTGCTGATCGGGGTTCTCGAGGGCGACATCGACCGCCGGATCACCGACTACTTCGAGGTCACGAGCTACCCCGAGGCCTTCGGGCGCAACATCGTCAACGTGATCCTCGTGGACTTCCGCGCCCTTGACACCTTCGGCGAGATCGCTGTCGTCGTCATAGCAGCGCTGGCGGCCTACGCCCTCCTGCGCGGCACGCGCTACGGGCATCCGGTCGGCGAGACGCCCGAGGAGCAGCGGGCCGCTTCCCCCGGGGCCGCTGCGCGCGAGGAGGACAACGCATGATGAACTCCGTCATCCTGAACGCGGCGACGCGGGTTCTGGTCTCGCTCCTGCTTGTCTTCTCGGTCTACATGCTGCTGCGCGGGCACAACCTGCCGGGCGGCGGTTTCATCGGCGGGCTGATCGGGGCGACGGGTTTCGTCCTGCATGCCATCGCCCACGGGCCCGACGCCACCCGCGCGGCTCTCAGGTTCGAGCCGCAGAACATCGCCATGGTCGGCCTCGGGATCGCGCTTGCCTCGGGCGTCTACGCGGTCTTCTTCGACGAAGCCTTCTTCACCGGCCAGTGGTGGTTCATCGGCGATTTCGAGAGCGGGGACTACATCCCCATCTCCTCGGTCCTGGCCTTCGACATCGGGGTCTACCTCGTCGTCTTCGGATCGATCCTGACCTTGGTGCTCGCGCTGGAGGACGAAGTCTGATGGAACTCCTCGTCGCCATAATGGTCGGCGTTCTGGTCGCGGCATCGGTCCACCTGATGCTGGCGCGCAACGTCCTGCGCTTCCTCTTCGGTCTGATCCTGATCTCGAACGCGGCGAACCTGACGATCTTCGCCTCGGGCCGCCTGACCGCGGAGGCGCCGCCGCTGATCCCGTCGGACGAATACGCGCCGGTGCAGGAGGTGGCCAACGCCCTGCCGCAGGCGCTTGTGCTGACCGCGATCGTGATCGGCTTCGGCCTCTTCGCCTTCGCACTGACGCTTGTCTATAGGACCTACCAGAATCTCGGCACGCTCAATTCCGACGAGATGCGGCTGGCCGAACCCAAGCCGGAGAAGCCCGAGTGAGCTGGATCCTCGCAAGCCCGATCATCATCCCGTTCGCCACCGCGGTCCTGGCTTTCCTGTTCCGCAAGGGGCCGGAGGGGCGCTGGCTGTCGGTGATCGGCTCAGCCGCGTTGCTGATCTCGTCGGGCATCCTGATGGCCGAAGTGCTGCGCGAGGGCGTGATCGCCGCGCAGATGGGCCAGTGGGCCGCGCCCTTCGGCATCACGCTGGTGGCCGATCTCCTGTCGGCGGTCATGGTCGTCATCACCGGCATCACCGGCCTCGCCGTCGCGATATACGCGCTGGCCGACATCGACGAGCGGAAGGAGGCGCTGGGCTACCACGCGCTCTACCAGGTGCTGCTGGCGGGGGTTTGCGGATCCTTCCTGACGGGCGACCTGTTCAACCTCTACGTCTGGTTCGAGGTGATGCTGATCGCCTCCTTCGGGCTGCTGATCCTCGGCGGCAAGAAGGAGCAGATCGATGGCGGCATCAAGTACGTCACGCTCAACCTG
>CAZUVG010000095.1:0-8966 GCA_964623765.1 uncultured Roseicyclus sp. | reverse complement strand
TGATCCCTATCGGCCATTCGCCAACGGCGCCGGGCCGGGCATTACCTGCACGACGACGGTGGATTTCGGGAGCGCGCAGGCGGCACGGCGATGACGACCGCGCGCAGGAACGGCAGCTCAGCGGCAGTGGCGCGCGATTTCGCGGGTCTTGAGCCCGGTCTCCACCAGCATGCAGCGGTCGCGTGCCTCGTAGTAGTAACCGCGGGCGTAATGCATCACCGCCCGGTCGATGTCCCCGTCCGCAAGCAGCCATGCACCCCGCAGGTAGCGCCCGGCATAGGTCAGGTTCACCTCCGGATCCAGCAGGTCCTGCGGCGCCCCGTCGAAGCCCATGGAGCGCGCCGTGGCCGGAAGGATCTGCATCAGCCCGTAGTAGGGCCCGGCCCGGTTCAGGGCGCGCGGGTTGTAGTCGCTCTCGCGCTGGATCACGCGGTGAAGGAGCCGTTCGGGGATGTCGTGCACGTCCGCGTATTCCTGCACCAGCGCCCGCATCTCCGGCGTCTCGCCCGGGTAGAGATCGGTCACCTGCGCACGTTCGCTGAAGGAGACATCCTGCTGGCCGGCGCCGCACGCGGCCAGCAGGGTCAGTCCCGCCGCTGCAAGAAATCGCATGATCATCACCGCGTCTCCGTTCGCGCGGGCGCGCCCGCCTAGTCCCGACCGTCGCCCAGAAGGTCCGACAGCACCCCGTCCACTTCGCGCGCAAGACGATCCTGCAGCGCATCCTCTGCATCCGCCTGGCCATCGCCGGAACCGGCTTGCGTCCCAAGCAGACCGCCGACACGGTCCCTGATCTCGGTCCCGATCCTCTCCTCCGCCTCGGCGGCCAGCCGGTCCCGCCGTTCGAGGAACTCCTGTTCGGCGAGGTATTCGAGGTCCGGCCGGAAACGCAAGCGCGACCACGGTCCGGAGACCAGAACCGGCACTTCTATGCCGTTCCGGCCATCCGAATCCCGCAACACCCCCGGAATCAGGCGATATTCGAGGCCCTGCGCGCCGAGATCCGCGGTGCCTGCCCCACGCACGGTGCCCCAGGGCGCATCGAGGACGAGGTCGTCGTTCGACAGGAGGCCGCCGTCGATCGTGAAGTTGGCGCTGATGCTGTCGTAGACCGTCCGCGCGCCCTCGCCCCGGAAGGAGGCGTCGAGGTTGCGGATCATGCCGGCGACGTCGAGGCCGACAATGGCACCCGCGCCGAAGGCGAGATCGCCCGCGCCCTCGAGGCTGGCCATGATCGTCGCGACGTCGTTGCCGACGCCGAGGAACTGCAGGCTCGCGTTGCCGGTGCCCTCCAGCCGGTCGAAACCGGCGAAGCGGGCAAGCATCGGTCGCAGCTGGACGCCCGCGAGGATCAGGTCGCCGCCCACCGACAGCCCGCCGCGGCCATTGACGACGAACTGGCCCGCGAGACGCCCGCCGTAGATGCCGACCCGGCCGATGTCGAGCACAAGTCGCCCGCGCGTGAGTCCCGCGTTGAGCTCGACCGGCCCGATCTCGGCGGCGCCGAGTTCCGCCGCACCCACCCGGACGGCGAGCTCGGCATCGGCGGTGAAGAGGCCCGAGACGTCGATCGGATCCTCCGGCCACCCAGCACTCGCGGCCGGACCGTCGCCGCCCCCGCCCGAACCCGGCGTACCGGGGGCTGTCGCTAGGCTCAGTGCTTCGGCGCTCAGCGTTCCGCGCAGCAGGGGACGCTCGTCGCCGGGGAGGAGGTCGAGCTCCCCGCTCAGGCGGTTGTCGTCGAGCGTGAGCACCGCCTCCCGCAGGTGAAGGCTGCCCGCGTCCGTCAGCGTCACGCGCCCCGTGGCCGCGATGCGGTCGCGCCCGAGCCCGGGCGGCAACTCCGGCATCGCCGATCCGGCAAGGCCCAGCAGCGGGCCAAAGTCGCGCGCGTCGATCTCCACCGCGCCCTCGAGCGCCGGCGCCGCCGACAGGCGACCGTCGAAGGAGGCGCTCCCGCCCTCCCAGCCAAGCGACAGCGCCGCCGGACGAACGCCCCCCGCGAGAACCGCCCGCGGCTCGTCGAGAGACACCTCCAGTTCGACGGGCGTGCCGTCGATCCGGGCCGACCCCGCGAGCCGCGCCTGCCCAGCGCCGGCGGGCAGCACGAGGGCGGCATCCAGGTCGCTCACCGTCACGTCGCGGCCCGACGCGGCGTCGATCCAGTGCAGCCGCCCGTCAACGATGCGGGCCGCTTCGAGGCCGAGCGCCATGACATTGTCTGTTTGCGCCGCCTGCGGCGCGGGGTCGTCCGGCGCTTCGCCGCCGGTTGCGCCGCCGGAGACGTCCCAGCTCGTGCGGCCGTCGGCGGCGCGCACCAGCGTCACCTCGGCGCCACGCAGCTCCGCCTCCTCGACGAGTATCTCGCCGCGCAGGAGCGGCGCCCAGCCCACGCTGACGTGCAGGCTGTCAGCGGTGAGGAGCGGGCCTTCCATCACCCAGTCGGGGTTGCCGATGCGCACGTCCTCGGCGCGGATGCCGAGGCTCGGCCAGAGCGACGGGCGCACCGCGCCGTCGATGACGACCTCGCGGTCAATGGCCGCGCCGAGCCGGTCGGTCACGATTCCCGCGATCCTCTCGGTCGGCACCGCGACAAGAAGACCCGCGAGCAAGAGCACCGCCGCCACGACGACGCCTCCGATCCGCACGATCCAGCGCATTTTCCCGCGATCCCCCTGCAGGCAACCTTGATCCGCAGTAAGGCACAGATTTGCAGAACCTGCACCCCAAAGCGGTCCGGGCACGAAAGCCCGGCGGGGGGCGCGAGGCATGTCGCGGCTTTTCGCGCGCGCAGGACTGGTCTATGTCCGGCGGCAATGAGCCAGAACCCGCCCGATCTGCGTCCCGACCTCGCGCCTCGCGCGCGCATTGGCGAGACGCCCCGTCCCGGCCAGCCCACGGTCGGCATGGTCAGCCTTGGCTGCCCCAAGGCGCTGGTGGACAGCGAGCGCATCCTGACGCGGCTTCGCGCCGAGGGCTACGCGATCAGCCCGGACTATTCCGGCGCGGATGCGGTGATCGTGAACACATGCGGCTTTCTCGACAGCGCCAAGGCCGAGAGCCTCGAGGCCATAGGCGACGCACTGCGGGAAAACGGGCGGGTGATCGTCACGGGCTGCCTCGGGGCGGAGCCCGACTACATCACCGGCGCGCACCCGAAGGTGCTGGCCGTCACCGGGCCGCAGCAGTACGAGCAGGTGCTCGATGCCGTCCACGCCAACGTCCCGCCCGCGCCGGACCCGTTCGTTGACCTCCTTCCGCCTGCCGGCATCAAGCTCACGCCGCGGCACTACAGCTATCTCAAGATCTCCGAGGGCTGCGACCACAAGTGCCGGTTCTGCATCATCCCGGCCATGCGCGGACGGCTCGCCTCGCGGCCCATCCCGGCCGTGATCCGCGAGGCCGAGCGGCTGGTAGAGGCCGGCGTGAAGGAGATCCTCGTGATCTCGCAGGACACGTCGGCCTACGGGACGGACTGGAAGGGCCGCGAGACGAAGTTTCCCATTCTCGACCTTTCAAGGGAGATTTCCAGCCTTGGGGCCTGGGTTCGCTTGCACTATGTCTACCCTTATCCTCATGTGCGCGAACTGGTGCCGCTGATGGCGGATGCCACGAACGGCCTCCTTCCATATCTCGACATACCGTTCCAGCACGCCCATCCCGACACGTTGAGACGCATGGCGCGGCCCGCCGCGGCGGAGCGCACGCTCGACGAGATCGCGGCATGGCGTCGGGACTGCCCCGACATCGTCCTGCGCTCCACTTTCATCGTCGGCTATCCCGGCGAGACGGAGGCAGAATTCCAGACGCTGCTCGACTGGCTGGACGAGGCCCAACTCGATCGGGTCGGCTGCTTCCGCTACGAGAACGTCGACGGCGCGCGGTCGAACGCGCTGCCCGACCACGTGCCCGAGGAAGTCAAGGAGGAGCGCTGGCACCGTTTCATGGCGAAGGCGCAGGAGATCTCGGAAGCGAAGCTGGCCGCGAAGGTCGGCCGCCGCATGGAGGTGCTTGTCGACGAGGTCGACGACGAGGGCGCGACCTGTCGAACGAAGGCCGACGCACCCGAGATCGACGGCAATCTCTTCATCGACGAGGGCTTCGATGGGCTCGCGCCGGGCGATCTGGTGACGGTCGAGGTGGACGAGGCGTCGGACTACGATCTCTGGGGCCGGATCGTGCCGGACTGACGCGACCGCGGCTCACGTGCTAAGCTGACCGGATGATTCACGTCACCACGACCTGCGACACGATGGAGACGGCGCGCGCGCTGGCCCGCGCCGCACTGGAGGCCCGGCTCGCGGCCTGCGTCAACGTCACACCCGGGATCGTCAGCCTGTTCCACTGGGAGGGGACCGTGCAGGAGGAGGCCGAGGTAACTGCCACCTTCAAGACGACCGAGACCCACCGAGAGGCGCTCGTCGCGCTCATCCTGCGGGAGCATCCCTACGATCTGCCGGTCGTCACCTGGGAGCAGGCCGGCGCGACGCACGAGGCCGCGCTCTGGTGCGAGGAGGCGACGGCCTCCCCCGACTGAACCGCTCCAGCAAGCACGCGTTCGAAGAAATCGGCGTTCGGACAGGCGCGCGGAACGGCGGCGGCCCGGTCGGGGTCTTGCGCCCGCATCCAGCAGTCGCAGCCCTCGGTCCAGGCGCAGCCGCGGCAGGCCGTGACGGCCGCCGCCCAATCGCAATGGGTGATCTGCCCCGTTTCCAGCGCGTCCTGCAGGTCGGCACCGGTGGCGCGCGCCATGCCCAGCGCCAGCCAGTAGTGGCGGCGTTCGTCGCCGAGCGGCCTGACGTGGTCGGATGTCATCGCGACGCTCAGTCCTGGTGGGCGAGTTCGACGAGACGGACGGCATTGCGGCAGTAGCCGGGTGCCGCCTCGGCACTCTCGTTGGTGTCGAGCCAGTGCGCGCAGCCCTCGGGATTGGCGCACCCCGTACAGGAGAGCAACATGTCGAGACGTTCCTCGGGCGGCAGGTCGCCTCGCAGTTCGGCCTCGTCGAGATCGGCGCCGAGCGTCCGGGCCATACGACCCATCAGCGCCTCGTGCGTCTTCAGCGTCCTGTCGTGCATCGGTGGCCCCCAATTTTCTCGAACGGCTGCGTAACGTCTGTCATGCAGCCTGCCGCGGCGCAGCGGGACCGGCCTTGATGCAGATCAAGACGTCAGCGCCCGAGGGCCTCGACCGTCCGTCGCACCGTCGCCATCCGCTGCGCGTTCGGGGGATGGCTGGACAGAAGCCGCGCGCTGGGTTCCGGCAAACGCGAGAAGAGCCGCGCGCCGGTGAGCGGATCGTAGCCCGCCCGGAAGGCGATCGCTGCCCCGAGCGCGTCGGCCTCGAGTTCCGCCTCCCGCGAGTAGCTGCGGGCGCCCACGAAGGCGCCGAGCTGCACCGCGCGTTCGACCTCGCGCGGGTCGAATCCCTCGCGCGTCGCGATCTCGCCGAATATTCGCGCGCCCTCGGCCGCGCGGACGCGCTGCTCGGGGATGTGGCGGGCGATGTGGTGCCCCGCCTCGTGACCGATCACGAAGGCCAGCTCGTCCGTGTTGTCGAGGATGGCGACAAGCCCGAGCGTCAGGATCACGACCGGACGTCCGCTCCGGTCGAGGGTCTGGAAGGCGTTGACCACGTCGGGATCGCGGTCGACGAGGATCGCGAAGTCGCAGTTCTGGTCCGGCGTCTCGGCGCGGCAAAGGGCTTCGGCCACCGGCTCCACGTCCTCGGCGACGGCGAGGAAGGCCTGCGGGCTGACCGCGGGCTGACGCAGGACGGTCTCCGGGGCGGTCTGCGGCTCCGGCGCGGCCGCGCAGGCCGACAGGAGCACGGCCGCGGCGACAGGGAGGATGGCAGACGGCAGGCGGAACGACATGTGGGCACTCTCGCAGGAAAACCGTCGACCTGGGAAAAAAGGTGAAGAAAAGGTTAACGCGCGACCGGGAGACGTCCAGCGCCTTCACCCTGCCAGAGCGGCGCACCACCGACCGGTGGAAGCGCGGCCCTCGCGCCCTAGCCTATTGTGCATGGAACAAGTGCGCATCCTATACAACGAAGCCTGTCCCGTGTGCCGGGCGGAGATCTCGCACTACCGGGCGAAGGCGCGCGCAGCAGGGGCGCCACTCGTCTTCGACGACCTCAACACGGCCGACCTTGGCGCGTGGACGCTGACCCCGGACCAGGCGATGCAGCGGATGCACGCGATGCTGCCCGATGGCACCGTCGTCTCGGGCGTCGAGGCCTTCGCCCTGGTCTGGGAGCGTCTGCCCCGCATGTCCTGGGCGGCGCGCATCGTACGGTTGCCGGGGCTCCGCCATGCGGCGGACCTCGCCTACAATCGCATCGCCGCCCCCTGGCTCTACCGCCGTCACCTCCGGCGCATGGCGCTTGCGGGAGAGCGGGCGCGTCCCTAGGCTCCGCTCCATGTTCACCATCGAGCACGACTTCGACGCCACCGTCGTCACCCTCGTGGACGAGGGCGGAAAGCACCTGCAGGAGGACGTGACCATCACGGCCTTCGAGGATTGCATCACCGTCGAGCAACTCGACCCGCGCACGGACCGGGTGCAGAAGGTGACGCTGTCGCTTGGCCAGGTGCAGGACCTCGCCGCGGCGCTCGACCTGCCGGAGGGCGTCTACCGCCTCGTGCGCGACAAGGACTGAGCGCCTAGCCCGCGCATGACACGCAGCGCGTCACGCAGGGGTCGACGTCGAGTCGGCCCTGCCCGATGAACTCGCCGCAATCCTCGCAATAGCCGAACTCGCCCCCCTCGATCCGCGCGAGCGCCGCGGCGACGGCCCGCACCCGCGCCGCCCGGCGCGCCTCGAGCCCCTTGGCCATCGCCTGCCCCTGCAGCGCGTCCATGCGGCTGAGGCGCCCCACGGACTGCTGGTCGAGGACCACGGGTGCACGATCCGCCCGGGTGGCATCGGAGGCGGCGGCAAGGTCCGCCTGCTCGGACAGGAGGCGCGGGCGGTAGCGGGCGGCGCGCTGTTCGTCGGTGGGTCCGGACATGGCCGGCAGCCCATCAGCTTGCGCAGCCCGGCGCAAGGAGCGGTGTTCAAGCCCCGAGGCTCCTGCCATAGTCGCCCGGGACGACAGGGAGAGGGCGCATGGCGACGGGTTTCTTCTGGGACGAGCGCTGCTTCTGGCATTCGGGCGGCAATTTCACCTTCCTTCTGCCCGTCGGCGGCCTCGTCCAGCCCGCCGTGGCGAGCGGTCTGCCCGAGAACCCCGAGACCAAGCGGCGGCTGAAGAACCTGATGGAGGTGACTGGCCTCTGGCGCGAACTCGACAGCCGCACGGCCGAACCCGCAACGGAGGGCGACCTCCTGCGCGTCCAAACCGCGGACTACGTCGAGGCGTTCAGGGCCGCTGCCGCCGAGGGCGGGGGCGAACTCGGTCTTCGCACGCCCTTTGGCCCCGACGGCTATCACATTGCCTGCCTGTCGGCGGGTCTCGCGAAACAGGCGCTCTTCTCCGTCCTGCAGGGCGAGATGGAGAACGCCTATGCCTTGTCCCGCCCGCCGGGACACCACTGCCTGCCGGATTTCCCCAACGGCTTCTGCCTGCTGAACAATATCGCCATCGCCGTGGAGGCCGCCTTCGAGGCCCGGCTGACCGAGCGCGTGGCCGTGGTGGACTGGGACGTGCACCACGGCAACGGGACCGAGGCGATTTTCTACGACCGGGACGACGTGCTGACGATCTCGCTCCACCAGGAGCGCAACTACCCTTACGACACGGGCGAGGCGGGCGACCGGGGCACCGGGGCCGGTGAGGGATACAACTACAACATCCCCCTGCCGCCCGGCGGCGGGCACGCGTGTTATCTCGAGGCGATGGAGCGCATCGTGCTGCCCGCGCTGGCCGCCTACGAACCGGACGCGATCGTCGTGGCCTGCGGCTTCGACGCGTCGGGAGTCGACCCTCTCAGCCGCATGATGGCGGGCTCCCACACCTTCCGCGCGATGACGGAGATGATGATGGAGGCGGCGGGCGATCTCTGCGAGGGGCGTCTCGTTCTGGTCCACGAGGGCGGCTATTCCGAGGCCCATGTCCCCTTCTGCGGCCATGCGGTGCTGGAGGCGATGTCGGGCAGCACGATCCGGGCCCCGGATCCGCTCGCGCACCGGATCGAGGGGCAGCAACCGGGTCCCCGCTTCGACGCCTTCGCCTCGTCGTGGATCGGGGACCTCGAGGCGGGCTTCGGCTTCTGAGCCCTCCCGCCGCGCCGCGGCATCCGCGTTGACTTCCCCTCGGCCCCGCGCCACGGTGCGCGCGGTTTTCGAGAGGGGAGAAATCGATCCCATGAAGAAGGTATACGGCACCGCCGACGAGGCGCTCGACGGGCTGCTGCACGACGGCATGCTGATCGCGGCAGGCGGCTTCGGACTGTGCGGCATTCCCGAGCTTCTGATCGACGCGCTGGTGAAGACCGGCATGAAGGAGTTGACCATCGCGTCCAACAACTGCGGCATCGACGGATTCGGCCTCGGCAAGCTCCTCGACACGAAGCAGATCAGGAAGATGATGTCGTCCTACGTGGGCGAGAACGATGAGTTCATGCGCCAGTATCTCAGCGGAGAACTGGAGATCGAGTTCAACCCTCAAGGAACCCTCGCCGAGCGGATGCGGGCAGGCGGCGCAGGCATTCCGGGCTTCTACACGAAGACGGGCGTCGGAACGCAGGTCGCCGAGGGCAAGGAGCACAAGGACTTCGACGGGCAGACCTACGTCCTCGAGCGCGGCATCTTCGCCGACATCTCCATCGTGAAGGCCTGGAAGGCCGACGAGACCGGCAACGCCATCTTCCGCAAGACCGCCCGCAACTTCAACGTGCCCGCCGCGATGTGCGGGCGCACCTGCATCATGGAGGTGGAGGAGATCGTGCCGACCGGCTCGCTCGACCCCGACTGCATCCACCTGCCCGGCGTCTACGTGCACCGCCTGATCCAGGGCGAGC
>CAZUVG010000094.1:0-8995 GCA_964623765.1 uncultured Roseicyclus sp. | reverse complement strand
CGCGCCCCGTGCTGCAGATGATCCTGCGCCAGCCCTTCACCGTGGCCGGCGTCGAGGGCGAGTTCGACGTGATGGCGACCGTCAAGGGCGGAGGCCTCTCGGGGCAGGCCGGCGCCGTGAAGCACGGCATCTCCAAGGCGCTGCAGTTCTACGAGCCGTCGCTTCGTGGCCCGCTCAAGGCCGCCGGCTTCCTCACCCGCGACAGCCGCGTGGTCGAGCGGAAGAAATACGGCCGCCGCAAGGCCCGCCGGAGCTTCCAGTTCTCCAAGCGCTGAGCGCCGGGAGATCGTCTCCGCCAAGGGCCGCCTCCGGGCGGCCCTTACCGTTCCGCAGGCCACGGGCGGAGCAAACGCGCGTTTGAACCGCGCTTCATGGGTCAGGGAGAGGCGGCTGTCCTTTCCGTTTTCGTGTTTGCCGTAACGGGCGTTGGTTGCAGCCGGTAGTTCTCCGGAGTATCTCGACACGACGCGAACGCTTGCAGGAGGTCCCATGTACCTGACCATGAACCGTTTCCGCGTGATCCCGGGCCAGGAGGAGGCCTTCGAGGCGATGTGGAAGACCCGCGACAGCCACCTCAAGGAGGTGCCGGGCTTCGTCGCATTCCACCTCATGCGCGGCGAGATCGAGGGCGGCGCGCGGCTCTACGCCTCGCACACGCTCTGGGTCGACCGCCCGTCCTTCGAGGCGTGGACGAAATCCGAGGCGTTCCGCGCCGCCCACAAGGGCGCGAAGTCCTCGGGCGCCATGTACGACGGCCCGCCCGTGCTGGAATGCTTCGAAAGCGTGCAGGAGATCGCGGCAGGCTGACCCGGCACCGGCGGCCCTCTTGCGGAGGCGCGGCATCGGTTGCATCGTCGGCGCCCGCAGGGGTGCTTCGGCCCCGGTGGGACAGGGGGCGCGGGGGACCGCATGAACGCCATCTCGCGCGCGATGAGGAGCGAAGGGGGCAGGGGGCTGATCGCCGTCTCGCCGCCCCTGATCTACGCGCTCCTGCTGCTTGCCGCGCCGCTCGCGACGATCGTCCTGTTCTCCTTCTGGACGCAGAACTTCCTCGAGATCGACCGGACCGTCACGCTCGCCAACTACGCCGAGGCCCTGTCCGACCCGCTCTATCGCGAGTTGATGCTGCGCAGCCTGCGCATCTCGGCGACGGTGACGGCGGTCACCGTCATTCTCGCCTTCCCGGTCGCCTACTTCATCTCCTTCCACGTCCGGCCGGACCGCAAGTCGCTGTGGCTGTTTCTCATCACGATCCCGTTCTGGACGAGCTACCTGGTCCGCGTATTCCTGTGGCGCGTGATCCTCGCCTACGACGGGCCGGTGAACGGCTCGCTCCTGGCGCTCGGCGTGATCGACGAGCCGCTGTCCTTCATCCTCTACAACGCCAACGCCGTGGTCATCACGCTCGCCCATGCCTTCGCGCCCTTCGCGATCCTGCCGATCTTCGTCAGCCTCGAGAAGATCGACCGCTCGCTGCTGGAGGCCTCGCGCGACCTCGGCGAGAGCCGCACCATGACCTTCCTGCGCGTGACCCTGCCGCTCGCCATGCCGGGGGTGCTGGCCGCCGTCCTCATCGTTTCGATCCCGACAGTGGGCGACTACGTCACGCCGCGCCTCGTCGGCGGCTCGGGCGGCACGATGATCGCCAACATGATCTACGCCCAGATCTTCGATCTCAACGACAGGCCCATGGGCGCCACGCTGGCCGTGCTCGCCATGGCCATCGTGGCGCTGTCGCTCCTCTGGCTCTTCTCGCGCATCCGCTTCTGGCTGTGGCTTGCCGAGAGCCGCGGCACATGGGTCGCCGTCGCGGCGGC
This sequence comes from uncultured Roseicyclus sp., assembly GCA_964623765.1. Taxonomy (GTDB): domain Bacteria; phylum Pseudomonadota; class Alphaproteobacteria; order Rhodobacterales; family Rhodobacteraceae; genus Roseibacterium. The sequence continues at coordinate 7,178 of CAZUVG010000094.1, read as the reverse complement.
ATCGGCCGAGATCCTCGCCATCCGCGCGGTCTTCGTCTTCGCCCCCGCGATCCTCGGCGGCCCGGCCGCCTACCTCGGCCTTCTGGCGCTTGCCACCGCGGGATCGGCGGCCATCTTCACGATGGTGCCGCGCGGGAGGGCCGGCATATGAAGGCCCGTCCCCTCGTCCTGTTCACCACGCTCTACCTCTTGGTGCTCTACGCGCCTATCCTGCTCCTGCCGATCTTCGCCTTCAACGACGGCACGGTGATCGCCTTCCCGCTGCAAGGCTTCACGCTGGAATGGTTCGGCCTCCTGCTCGAGACGCCGGCGCTGCACCAGGCGACGTGGAACTCGCTGGTCATCGCGGTTTCGACCGCGATCCTCGCCACCTGCCTCGGCCTTTTCGCCGCGCGCGCGATCACGCGTTACCGCTTCCCGGTCAAGGCGGGGATCACCGCCTTCATCATGCTGCCCCTCGTCCTGCCCGAGGTGATCGTCGCGATCTCGCTGCTCGTCGTGCTCCTCCAGCTCGGCCTCGACAGCGGGCTCTGGTCGATCATTCTCGGCCACACGCTTCTGTGCATGCCGTTCTCGATCGCCATCCTTCAGGGCAGCTTCGCCAACATGGACCGGAGCCTCGAGGAGGCCGCGATCGATCTCGGCGAGACGCCGTGGTCCACCTTCCGCCTCGTCACCCTGCCGCTCGTGGCACCGGGGATCGTCGCCTCGCTCCTGATCTGCTTCACCATCTCGCTCGACGAGTTCATCATCGCCTTCTTCCTGTCCGGCAACGCCCCGACGCTCCCCGTCTACCTCTGGGGCCAGCTGCGCTTCCCCGCGCGGCTGCCCATGGTCATGGCGCTCGGCACGATCCTCGTGATCCTGTCGGTCGTCCTTCTCGTCACCGCAGAAACCTTCCGCCGCCGCGGCCTGAAACGGGCGGGCGTGAAGGACACCGGAGGCTTCCTGTGAGAGACATGTCCGCCAATCCGGGACCGCCTTCCGAGATCGTCACGCTCGAGCGTGTCGAGAAATACTACGGCGAATATCACGCGCTTCGCGGCATCACCGCCCGGATCCGGGCCGGCGAGTTCTTCTCGCTGCTCGGCCCCTCGGGCTGCGGCAAGACCACGCTCCTGCGCGCCATCGCGGGGTTCGAGGACATATCGTCGGGGACGATCCGCCTCGACGGCCGCGACATGGAGGGGGTGCCGCCGAACCGCCGCCCGACGAATCTGGTCTTCCAGTCCTACGCCATCTTTCCGCACCTGACGGTGGCCCAGAACGTGGGTTTCGGACTGAGGAAGGCATCGATCGCCCCCGCGGACAAGCGCCGTGCCGTGGGCGAGGCGCTCGAGATGGTGGGCCTGTCGAACTTCGGCGCCCGCGCGGCGCACGCGCTGTCGGGCGGGCAGCGTCAGCGCGTGGCCCTCGCGCGCGCGCTTATCCTCAAGCCCCGCGTGCTCCTCCTCGACGAGCCGCTCTCGGCGCTCGACAAGAAGATGCGCGAGGTCATGCAGGTCGAGCTCATCAAGCTCCAGCGCGAGGTCGGCATCACCTTCATCCTCGTCACCCACGACCAGGAGGAGGCGCTGGTGATGTCCGACCGCATCGCGGTCATGTTCGATGGCGAGATCGCCCAGCTCGACGATCCCGAGATCCTCTACCGCCGCCCCGCCTCGCGCCGCGTGGCGGAGTTCATCGGAATTATGAACTTCCTGCCCGCGGACGTGACACAGGTGCGCGGCGGCACGGTCGAGGCCGAGATCGCGGGCCTCGGCCGGGCCGAGCTGGACGCCGTCCAGTGCCCCGGCGGCGCGAGGACCGGGACCGCCGCCGCCGGCCTGCGGCCCGAGAGCCTTACGGTTCTCTTCGACGGCGACGCCACCGCCGCCCGCCGGGTCGAGGGCCGGGTCGAGGAGGTCACCTATTATGGCGACATGACCTACTACGACATGGCGCTCCCGGGCGCGACCGCCACCGTCCGCGTCTCCGCCCGCAACATGCCCGGTCGGCGCGTTCTGGAACGGGGCGAGGTCACCGCGCTCGCGTGGGACCCGCGCGCGCTCACCCTCTTCTCCTGATCCGTCCCTTCTTCTTGTCAAAAAAATACGGCCGCCGGAGGCAAAGGCCCGTGCGGGGCTCGACGCCCCGCGCGGGCCTTATCCCGCGGCGCCCTTGCGCACCCGGTGGACCTCGCCGCTCTCGTCGGACCCAAGATAGATGTGCCCGGCTTCCGTGCAGAAATGCGGCACGTCGATCGCGGCCATCGGGTCGGTCGCGATCAGGCGCACCACCTCGCCCTCGGCCAGCTCCCGCAGCTGCCTCTGCAGCCTCAGGACGGGCAGGGGGCACTTCAGGCCGCGCGCGTCGATCTCGATCTCGCCATCCATGGCCCGACGCCCTAGCGCAGCCCGCGGCGACGCGTCCACGCCATTGTGACGCGGGCCCTCGTGACGCGGGCGCGAAAACCCTCTACCTCTGCGGACATGTTCGGGATCGACCTCTTCGACGCCTCCCTCCTGCCCGCGATGCTGGTCGCGCTGACGGCAGGCGCGCTCAGCTTTCTCAGCCCCTGCGTCCTTCCCATCGTGCCGCCCTATCTCGCCTACATGGGCGGGATCACGATCGAGGAGATGAACGCCTCCGCGGCCTCGGCGCGACGAAAGGCGCTTCTCGCGGCACTGTTCTTCGTTCTGGGCCTCTCGACCGTCTTCGTCTTCCTCGGCTTCACCGCCTCGATCTTCGGGCAGTTCTTCCTGCAGAACCAGATCCTGCTCGGCCGGATCGCGGGCGTCGTGATCGTTGTCTTCGGTCTCCACTTTCTCGGGGTCATCACCATCCCGATCCTCGACCGCGAGGCCCGGCTCGACGCGGGCGACCGCGGCGGCTCGGCCCTGGGGGCCTACATCCTCGGCCTCGCCTTCGCCTTCGGCTGGACGCCCTGCATCGGACCGCAGCTCGGCGCCATCCTCTCGCTGGCGGCCACCGAGAGCAGCGTGCAGCGGGGCACCGCCCTTCTCGGCGTCTACGCGATCGGCCTCGGCATCCCGTTCCTGCTCGCCGCGGCCTTCATCGACCGGGCGATGACGGTCATGGCGCGGCTCAAGCCGCACATGAAGACGATCGAGCGCGCGATGGGCGTCCTTCTCGTGGGCGTGGGCGTGGCTCTCATGACGGGCGCCTTCTCGGCCTTCGCCTTCTGGCTGCTCGAGACCTTCCCGGCGCTCGCGCTTCTCGGCTGAGAAGGGCCTAGGCGGGAGCGCGCTGATCCCGCTATCGTCGCGCCATGAATGACGCCCGGCCCAGCCAGCCCCCGTCGCGTCCCGTGCGCCGCCGGATCGCGCGTCTCGTGCCGGGTTTCGACCCCGTGCCGGCGCGCCGCCATCGCGAATGCGACCGGAGGCAGGCCGCGCTTCCGGTGCACGAAATCATCCTCGGTCCGTCGCGGTCGCGCGACGGCTACGGCTGGCATGTCGAGGCACGGATCGCGGCAACGCCGGCCAAGCCACTGGAAGAGGGGTTCGTCCTCCGCCATTCCTCGGGCGTGCATGTCGCGGTCGCCGCAGGGCCGCGCCCGCTCGCCGCCCGAAGTCAGGCGAAGAGCCGCATCGGCCGGTCGGTGAGCCGATACACCGACCCGGCCGCATGACGGCGCTGCCGCCGAAGCCCGCCTCCCGCGAGGGGCGCGCCTCGCTCTGGCGGCACGCACGGCTCTTCCGTCGGGACATCCTGTCGGCCCAGCCCGAGCGGCTCTACCGCGCGTGGATGGCAGAGTTCCGGACGCCCTTCTTCCGATCCTTCCTCGTCAACCGGCCCGATCTCGTGACCGAGGTGCTCAAGACCCGCCCCGCCGATTTCCCGAAGTCCGACCGCGTGGGCGAGGGGTTGCGCCCGCTCCTCGGCGACAGCGCGTTCCTCGCGAACGGCGAGACCTGGGCGCGGCAGCGGCGGCTGATCGACCCTGCCTTCGAGGGCGGTCGGCTGCGCGAAACCTTCCCCGCGATGCTGGCGGCAGGCGAGGCGGCGGTGGCGCGGATGGGCAACGGCGTGCAGGAGATCGAGGAGGCGACGAGCCATGCCGCGGCCGACGTGATCTTCCGCACGCTCTTCTCCATCCCGATCGAGGACGATCTCGCAGCCCGCGTCCATGCCGGGTTCCGCGCCTACCAGCGGATGCAGCCGATCCTGAACCTCCGCGCCGTCCTGCCGCTGCCCCGCTGGGCGCCGCGGTTGCACCGCCGACAAACGCTCGTCGCCGCGCGCCGTATCAGGGCGCTGGTCGCCGACCTCGTCGCCGCGCGAATGGCCGAGATCGCCGGGGGCAGCCCGCCCGACGACGTCGCCACGAAGATCCTGTCTGCCCGCGACCCGGAGACCGGCGAGGGCTTCACGGCCGCGGAAGCGGTGGACCAGGTCGCGACCTTCTTTCTCGCGGGCCACGAGACGAGCGCCAGCGTGCTCGCGTGGGCGCTCTACCTCCTCGCGCTCCATCCCGGGTGGCAGGACCGGGTGGCAGCCGAGGCAGCCGGGCTGCCGGAACGCCCAGCTTTTGCCGATGTCGGCCGGCTCACGCTCGCCCGCGACGTCTTCCGCGAGACGCTGAGGCTCTATCCGCCGGTGCCGATGCTGGTGCGAGAGACGGTGCGGCCCGAGCGGTTCCGCGATCGGGATCTGCCCCCGGGCGCTCAGGTCGTGATATCGCCATGGCACCTGCACCGCCATCCAAGGTTATGGGAGGCGCCCGACGCCTTCGACCCGGGCCGCTGGGTGACGGAGAACGGGCGCAGGTGCTTCCGGCAGGCCTACATCCCCTTCTCGGCGGGTGCACGGGTCTGCCCCGGGGCCGGGTTCGCGATGCTGGAGGGGCCGCTGCTTCTGGCGCTCCTCGTGCGCGCCTGCCGGTTCGAGCGGGTGCCCGGCGACGATCCCGTGCCGATCGCGCATCTGACGGTGCGGGCGCGGGACGGCATCAGGCTGCGGGTGACACCGCGTCAGGGTGGCGGTGGCGTGGGCGAGTCGGGCTGACCGGGATTTTCCACCTATCGGAAAGCAGGGACCAGCATTTATCGCCCATAGGTTGCAAGCCCGGGGAACTGGTGATTTTGGTAAGGAAATTTTACAGAAAATGGCCGTTCGGACGCGAATATCTGTTTTCTGTCGCGAAAGCCTTCGCTAACGTGCCGCCACTGCGACGACGCCTTACGGCCGATACACGGTCGAGGGGACATCCAATTGGGAGGATCACAATGGATCGCCGTTCATTCCTGCGCACGTCGGCTGTCGGCGGCGCAGCCGCCGCGACGACCTCGCTCGCCGCGCCGGCCTACGCACAGGGCAACCGCACGCTTACCATGGTCACGTCCGTTCCAGACGGCTTCGCCGTCTTCGACGACGCGGCGCAACTCGCCATCGACTACATCGAGGCAATGTCCGACGGCAATCTCGTCATCGACAAGATGCCCGCAGGCAGTCTCGTTGGCGCGTTCGAGGTGTTCGACGCCGTCTCCGCGGGCCAGGCCGACCTGTACCACTCGGCCGAATACTACTTCCTCAACCAGCACCCGGCCTTCGCCTTCATGACGTCCGTGCCCTTCGGCATGACCTCGCAGGAAATGGCCAACTGGTATTACCGCCGCGGCGGCCAGGAACTGCACGACAACCTGTCGTCGCTGTTCAACCTCAAGCCCTTCATGTGCGGCATGACCGCGATGCAGCCCGGCGGCTGGTTCAACGTCGAGATCAACTCGGCCGAAGACCTTCAGGGCCTGCGCTTCCGGATGCCGGGCCAGGGCGGCCAGGTGCTCGGGCGTCTCGGCGCTTCGGTGCAGAACATCCCCGGAGGCGAGATCTACCAGGCGCTGGCCTCGGGCCAGATCGACGGTGCGGAATGGATCGGTCCTTATGCCGACGAGCGTCTCGGTTTCCAGGAGGTGACGAACCTCTATTACACCGCCGGCTTCCACGAGCCGGGTTCGGCGCTGCACATTTCGTTCAACCTCGAGGTCTGGGAATCGCTGACCCCGGTGCAGCAGAACATCGTGAAGATTGCCTGCGAGGCCGCGCACGCCCAGAACACGGCGCTGTCGCTGGCCGAGAACGGGGCCGCCCTCGCCCGCCTGGTCTCGGAAGGCGTCCAGCCGCGCGAATTCCCCGAAGATGTATGGGATGCCTTCGGCCGCGCCTCGGCAGAGGTCCGCGAGGAGAACATGGGCGACCCGATCTATGCCGAGATCGCGGAGAGCTACTTCGCCTCGATGCAGGAATCCTCGGCATGGTACGAGATCGGCGACGGCGAGTACATGCGCCAGCGCAATCGCGTGAACGCGGGCTGATCGCAGCCTGATCTTCGCCCCGCCCGGCGCCGCACGGCGTCCGGGCGGGGCATACGTCTTTGCCGGGAGCCGACATGCCTGCGCGACGGGCCTGTTTTCGGGGGGTCACCGCATGATCGATTTCATCCTCTGGGTGCTGCAGAACATCGCGCTTGCGCCCTACTACCTGTTCGTGGCGGTCACCAATCCGGGGGACTGGCTGAACTGGTCCAATCCCGAAGCCATCATGCGCTTCATCTACTACGGCGCCTCGGTCGAGTTCTTCTTCGTCGTCTTCACGACCTTCCTCGTCATCACCGCGCTCGGCATGTTCTGGAAGCGCGAGATCCTGTGGACGGGCGTCCGTGTCCTCGAAGGTATCGCCAACGCCATCGGCCGCACCGCCGCCTGGGCTGGGCTGATCATGGTCCTGATCCAGGTGATGATCGTCTTCCTGCAGCGCATCTTCCGCGTGGCCGCGATCGAGCTCGGCCCCTTCGGTACCGCCGTCGCCTTCGATCTCAGCTGGTGGGCCGAAGGGCTGAAGTTCTGGAACGCGCTCGTCGTGACGCTCTGCGTCTCCTACACGTTCGTGCAGGGCGGGCATGTCCGGGTCGACCTCGTCTATTCGGCCGTGAAGTTCCGCACGCGCAAGGTGATCGACATGTTCGGCGCCATGTTCTTCATGATCCCGACGGTCGTGATCACCTACCTCTACGCATGGTTCTTCATGTGGCGGCACCTGATGACGCCGTCGGTCACCTCCACCAGCGATCTCGACCGGATGCTGATGCAGGCGCGGATCTTCCGCTGGAACGTGGAAACCATCGGCTTCAGCCCGAACGGCTTCAACGCCTACTTCCTGTTCAAGGTGCTGATCGT
>CAZUVG010000093.1:0-9016 GCA_964623765.1 uncultured Roseicyclus sp. | reverse complement strand
GACCTCGCGGATGGCCTGCTGGGTCAGGATGGTCTGGTGATAGGCCCAGTAGCCCAGAGCGATCACCGAGAGAGCCGCGAGGATGAGCGGGAGGCCGCGCATCAGCGAAGCCCTTCCACGACGGGCAGGCCGAGCCGGGCCGCGTCCACGGTGTCTGCCGGAGCCTCGGTGCGCGTGGCGACACGCAGCTTCGCCGAACGGGCGCGCGGATTGGCCTCGATCTCGCCCTCGTCCGGTCCGATGGCCTTCTTGGGCGTCAGGACGAAGCCGGGGTCGCGCAGCGCCTCGGCGGGCGCATGGCGCGAGCCGCCGCCGCCCCCGGAGGCGCGTTCTGCGAGGAAGCGCTTCACGATGCGATCCTCGATGGAGTGGAAGGTGACGACGGCGAGCCTGCCACCCGGCTTCAGCGCACGTTCGGCAGCCGAAAGCGCTTCGACGAGCTGGCCCAGTTCGTCGTTCACGGCGATGCGGATGGCCTGGAAGCTGCGGGTTGCAGGGTGGCTCTGCCCGGGCTTGCGGCGCGGCAGGCAGCCCTCGACGATGGCAGCGAGTTGCAGGGTCGAGGCAATCCGCCCCGACGCACGCTCGGCCACGATGGCGCGCGCGATGCGGCGCGCGGCACGCTCCTCGCCGTAATGGAACAGGATGTCGGCCAGCAGCGCTTCGGGCGCGTCGTTCACGATGTCCTCGGCCGACAGCCCCGCCTGCCCCATCCGCATGTCGAGCGGCCCGTCGCGCAGGAAGGAAAACCCGCGCTCCGCCCGGTCGAGCTGCATAGAGGAGACGCCGAGGTCCAGCGTGACCCCGTCGAGCGCGGGGTGCCCCGCCGTCGCGGCATGGGCGTCGAGTTCGGAGAAGGTGCCTTCCACGAGGATCATCCGCTCGCCCCAGGCGTCGGCCCATGGCGCAGCCATCTCGAAGGCAAGCGGGTCGCGGTCCACCCCGATCACGACGTCAGCCCCCGCCTCAAGCAAGCCACGGGCGTAGCCACCAGCGCCGAAGGTGCCATCGAGCCAGACACCAGAGACCGGAGAGACCGCCCTCAGCAGCGGCCCCAGAAGGACCGGCAGATGGGGGTCCCTGTCGCCGCCTTCCGCCATCACTCCTCGGCATCGGCCGGTGCGGGACGGCGCTTGTTCGCCAGCGAGACGGGGTTGAAGAACTCTTTACCTTCACCGAACTTCTCCAGCATCTTCAGTATCTTGTCGTCCGCGGCCTGGCCATCTTCCGGCTTGAGGATGTGGAACTTGCGCCCCTTGCCCTGGAACAGCGCCTCGCCGTCCAGTTCCAGCTTCTCGCGGGCGGCGGTGGGCAGGACGAAGCGGCCGGTATCGTCCACGCCGACCTCGTCGCATTTCACGAAATAGAGGTATTCGAGCAGTTCACGCTCGCTCTCGCCGTCGTCCATCGCCTCGATGCGGGCCACGAGGTCGTCGTAGTAATCGCCCGAGAGGCATTCGACGAAATCGGTCTTGGGATTGCCGTAGGCGATGTAGAGCCGCGCCGTGCCGCCGGGACCGCAGCGGCCGTCGCCGGCCTGGAGCGCACGGCGGAACTTGGCCGGAAGCGAGATCCGGCCCTTTCCGTCGATCTTGTTCAGGCTTTCGCCTTGGAACCTGCTCTCCACGGGCCCGGCCTTTGCTATTGTGCCTGTCGCCGCCTAATTTCTGCCGCTTTCCGGCCGTATTGTTTCCGCTCCGGAAACGAAAACGGCGGATCGAGCAAGCTGCCACTGCTCAATCCGCCGCCCTCGTCCCATCGCTGGGTGTCCGACTGCGCAGGCCACCTGGGGGGATGTCTGCTCGCTTGCGCGCCGGATCTCTTTTTTGTCTGGCGTCCGAGATTGCCTGTATGAACCTGCCGTTTTTTGATTTTGTTTCAGACCCTTGAGCCTGTCGTTCGATCTCGTTTGCCGATGTCCAAAGATATGTCACGGGAAACTCTCCCAATCAACTCCTTTTTTTGGGATTTTCCGGTACTCAATGACGAAGTGCACGAAAGCCACACCCGTCGCGCGACGTCTGCGAGCGCTCCGGTGACGATCTGTGGTAGTAAATGACAAGTAGTACGCAAGATATTGCACCTACCCGCTCGTTGAGACGATTTACCCATCCGTGGGATGAAGTGCCGAGAAAATCCGGTCGGATGCTGCCGACGGCAGGTTTTCCCGCCTTCCGAAGACACGAATCACCTTGGGGACGCCACTTCCGGCGTCTCCGGCGAGGCGGATCAGGCGGGTGTCAGGCCATGTCGGCGGCGATGAAGCGGCGGGCGATCTGCGCATAGGCGTCGGCCATGGGTCCCTCGCCGGCCGCAACGGGGATGCCAGCGTCGCCCGCGATCCGTGTCTCGAGGCTGATCGGCAGCGCGCCGAGGAACGGCAGGTCGAGGCGCTCGGCCTCGGCGCGAACGCCGCCTTCGCCGAAAATGTGCGCCTCGTGACCGCAGCTCGGGCAGACATAGGACGCCATGTTCTCGATCAGGCCCAGCACGGGCGTCTTCAGCATCTCGAACATGTCGATCGCCTTGCGCGCGTCCAGAAGCGCCACGTCCTGCGGCGTGGAGACGACGATGGCCCCCGTCACCTCCGCCCGCTGGCACAGTGTCATGGCCACGTCGCCCGTCCCCGGCGGCAGGTCGACGAGAAGGATGTCGAGCTCGCCCCATTCCACCTGCGTCAGCATCTGCTGGAGCGCGCCCATCAGCATCGGTCCGCGCCAGACCACGGCCTTCTTCTCGGGCAGCATGAAGCCGATGGACATGCAGGTGACGCCATGCGCCGTGAGCGGAATGATCGTCTTGCCGTCGGGCGAGGATGGCCGCTTGTTCACCCCCATCATGCGCGGCTGGGACGGACCGTATATGTCCGCATCCAGCAGCCCGACGCGCCGCCCCGCCCGCGCCAGCGCCACGGCGAGGTTGGAGGCCACCGTGGACTTGCCCACGCCCCCCTTGCCCGAGCCGATGCCGATGATGTGCCGCACGCCCGAAGGCTTCATCGAGCCCTGCTGCGGCTTCATGTGGCCGCCGACCTTCAGGCTCGGCGGCTGGGCACCGCCGGGCGGGGCCTGCGGCGGCGCCTTCGCGGGGCCATGGGCGGTGAGCGCGACCGTCACCTGCTCGACGCCCGGAAGGTTCCGCACCAGTTGCTCGGCCGCAAGGCGCACCGGTTCCATCCGCTTCGCCGTCCCGGGATCGTCGGCCTCGAGGATGAACGAGACCCGCCCGCCCTGCACCACGAGCGCCCGCACCATGTCGCGGCTCATCACGTCGCCGCCATCCGGCAGCCCGAGGGTGGAGAGAGCCTGCAGGATGGTCTCGCGGGTCTGTTTCGTCATGGGGCCGGGATCCTCTCGCACGCGACGGCTTCCGCCGTCAGATAGGCGAGATTTCAGGCCCGTGCACCCCGGATCCGCCATGCCGCGGTCACCATGAGCCCAAGCGCCCCTGCAACCGCCAGTGCCGGACCGATCTCCATGACCTCGGCGAGTCCGCCGATCAGCGCCGCGCCGATGGCGACGGTGCCGAAGCCCACGACCGTCCAGAGGCTCATCACCCGCCCCCGGTAGGCGTCGGGCAGGTCGGTCTGGATCGCCGCCTGCAGGCTGACCCCGCACCACGTCGCGCAGAAGCCCGCCGCGGCCGTGGCGAGAAGCGCGAGCGGCCATGCCGGCGCAAGACCCATGCCGATCACCGCGACGAACCCCGCGAAGGTCGCCGCGATCACGGCGGGCGGGATGCGCGCCCCGAAGGCGGCAAAGCCAAGGAACTTGACGGCCGCCGCGACGACCGCTCCACCGCCGGCCGCCGCCGTCAGCATCCCCAGCCCAGCCGCGCCCCGGCCGAACGCGCCGTCGGCGAGGACCGGCAGCACCTCGAGCGCACCGCGCACGAGCGTGGCGAAGAGAAGCGTCAGGATCAGCGCCTCGCGGATCAGCGGCGCGTCGCGGGCGAAGCGCACGCCCTCGCGCAACTCCGCCAAGACCGGCGCGCGCGGGCGTGGGGGCAGGTCCCGGGGCCTCAGCGACGGCAGCACGAGGAGCATCGGCAGGTAGCAGGCGACCGCGACCCACAGGGCGATACCCGCGCCGAAGGTCGCGATGATCCAGCCCGCGACCACCGGGGCCACGAGGCGCGCGAGGTTGAAGTTGAGGGCCGTGACCGAAACGACGTGCTGCACCATCTCACGTGACACCAGCCTCGGCCCCAGCGACATGCGCACCGGCTGGTGGGCTGCCTGCACGATCCCGATGGCGAGTGCCGCGGCCGCGACGCCCCAGACGCCCACGACAGGCAGCGACATGGCCAGCGCGGCAAGGATCGACGCCATCGTGGCGTTGGTCCCGATGGAGGCACGCCGGATGTTCACGCGGTCGGCCATCACGCCGAAAAAAGGCCCCGCCACCAGCGTCGGCGCGAGACCCAGCGCCGCCACGAGCCCCACGAAACCCGCCGATCCCGTCCTCTCCCAGGCAAGCCAGGCGATGGTGACCCGCTGCACCCAGATCGCCTGAACGGCGAAGAACACGCCCACGAAGAAACGGGAGAACTGCCGGTCGCGGAAGGCGCCGCCGGCGATCATGTCCAAAGCGCTTTCAAGCCAACGTGAACAGGCCGTGAAGACCCTTGCGGTTTCTGCATAGCAGCATTGAAGGCACGGTTGTTGTGCACCTGCAGCAATTCCCTATCTTCGAATTCAACGACGCGCGGCGCTCCCCCGGGAAGGATGCGGGGATTGGCTGCCGAAGCGAACGATCCGAGGAACTTATGGCTTACGTATCGAGCGACAGGACTACAACCGCTTCTCTGGGCGCAAGGCTGTCCGAGATGGGCCGGCAGGCGGCCCAGGCCTTCGCCGCGTGGCGGCTTTACCGCCGGACGCTGGACGAACTGAACGAACTGTCGGACCGCGAGATGGCCGATCTCGGCCTGAGCCGCGCCATGCTGCGCCGGGCCGCCTTCGAGGCGGTCTACGGCAAGCTGGACTGAAGACGAGGTTTCCCGGGGCCCTTCCTCCTCCCTTCGGGCCACGGGAATTGCGGGTGCATCCCCCCTCCTCCCTCGGGGTGCATCCGCCAGTATCCCCGGCAGCGATGCCGGGTTCGGGAACGGCCCCTCCTCCTCCCTTGGGGTCGTGACTGCAGGCGGCGGGCCCTCCTCCTCCCTTGGGTCCGCCGCCCAACATATCGGCGCCTCCTCCTCCCTTGGCGCTGAGATCTGGCGGTGATGCCCTCCTCCTCCCTCGGGCATCACCGCCATTTTTTTCCCTTAACGCCGCTCGTCCTTCGGCGAGCCCATGATCACGTAGGTCGTGATCGTCGCAACCTGCGGCAGCGCGCCGAGGACATCGGTGTGGAATCGCTTGTAGTCGGGCAGGTCCGCAGCCTCGACGCGGAGGAGGTATTCGACCGCGCCCGTCACGTTGTGGCACTCGCGCACCTCGGGCGCGGCGCGCATCGCCCGTTCGAAAGCCTCCTGCGCCGATTTCGTGTGCACCGAAAGGCCCACGGTCATGTAGGCGACGAAGCCCAGGCCGAGCTTTCCCGGATCGAGGACCGCGCGATAGCCCGCGATCACGCCCGCGGCCTCCAGCGCCTGCACGCGGCGCAGCGTGGCCGAGGGGCTGAGGGAGACACGCGCGGCGAGGTCGAGGTTGCTGATACGTCCGTCCGTGGACAGGACTCGCAATATCTGGCGGTCTTTCTCGTCGATCTTCGTCATTCGTTGCGGAGAATGCCCCGAAGTGCAGCAGTTCGCAATTTCATTTCGCACTCCTCGGCACATCCTGCGCGCAATGACGCCAGAAACCCTCTCCGCCCTCGGGCTATTTGCCTTCGCCTCGTCCATCACGCCGGGGCCGAACAACGTCATGCTGCTGGCCTCGGGCGCGAATTTCGGGTTCCGGCGCACGGTGCCGCACATGGTGGGCATCTCGATGGGACATGCGCTCATGGTGGCGCTGGTGGGCCTCGGCCTCGTCGGTCTCTTCGTCGCCGTCCCGTGGCTCCGGACGGCGCTGACGATCCTGAGCGCGGTCTACCTCCTGTGGCTTGCTTGGAAGATCGCGAACGCGGCCCCGCCCGGCGCGGCGGAGGCCACGGGCCGCCCGCTCACCTTCGTGCAGGCCGCGGCGTTCCAGTGGGTAAACCCGAAGGCGTGGTACATGGCGATCTACGCCCAGACCAACTACGCGCCCGCAGACGCGCCGTGGGCCGGGCCCGTGCTGGTCGCACTGGTCTTCGCAGCGGTCAATTTGCCCTCGGTCTCAGCCTGGGCCTGGGGCGGGACACGCATACGCCGCTGGCTCGCCGTGCCGGGACGGCTCAGGGCCTTCAACGTGACCATGGCGGTCCTGCTCGTAGCCTCGCTCTGGCCGATCCTCACTTCACCGGGTTGAGAACCGCCGGATCGAGGCTCGGCCCCGACACGGGGCGGGCGCGCATGGAGCGGAGATCGACAAGCACGCAGTCCGGGTTCGAGGCCCGCGCCGCCGCGAGCAGCGCCCGCGCTGCGCCGTTCCCACGGCGCAGGACGAGCCTGTCGTAGCACGCGTTGAGCAGCATGAGCCGCGCCTGCACCAGGCTGCGGGCAACATCCACATGCACGCCGGCGCCGCCCATGAGGGCGACCTGTATCCGCGCCTGCGCGGCGTCGGGTTCGTAGATCAGGGTTCTCATCGGCTCCTCCCTCGTGGCCGGGCCTCCGCCCGTGTCCGCCGAATCCGATGACGTGTTATCGCTATCGGAGTAACCGCGTTCACGTGAAAATTACAGTCTTGAAGTTTCCAGAGAGCCGTTTCTCAGAACGGCACGTCTCCCGCCGCGTCCGCCGCCACGAGGAAGCGCCCGACGATATGCTTGTCCCCCGCCTTGTCGAAGGAGACGGCAAGCTTGTCGCCCTCGACCGCCGTCACCTCGCCGTAGCCGAACTTCTGGTGGAAGACACGGTCGCCGGGGGAGAAGGCGCTTACGGCCTCGGCGTCGATGGTGATGCCCTTCGCCTCCGCGGGCTGGCGCAGCCCGTGGCGGCCCCGATTGGCCTGAAGCCGCCGCCAGCCGGGCGAATTGTAGACGTCGGCGCGGGACGCCTGCTCGTGCAGGTCCGAGCCTCGCATCATGCCGGAGACCGGGCTGGCGGACGCCGCCATTCCGCCCTGGTGACCATAGAGACCGGGGGGCGTCAGAACCTCGACATTGACCTCGGGCAGCTCGTCGATGAAGCGCGAGGGCAACTGGCTCTGCCATTGCCCGTAGACGCGGCGGTTGCCGGCGAAAGAGATGGTGCAGACCCGCTCGGCCCGGGTGATGCCCACGTAGGCGAGGCGGCGCTCCTCCTCGAGGCCCTTCTTGCCGCTCTCGTCCATCGAGCGCTGCGAGGGGAAGAGACCGTCTTCCCATCCCGGCAGGAACACGGCGGGGAACTCCAGCCCCTTGGCAGCGTGGAGCGTCATCAGCGTGACCTTGGGCTCGCCGTCCTCCTGCTCGTTGTCCATGATGAGGCTGACATGTTCGAGGAAACCCTGAAGGTTCTCGAACTGCTCCAGCGCCTTGACCAGTTCCTTGAGGTTCTCCAGCCGCCCCGGCGCCTCGGGCGTCTTGTCGTTCTGCCACATCGCGGTGTAGCCCGATTCGTCGAGGATCACCTCGGCCAGTTCGATGTGCGAGAGCCGGTCGCCCGCGCCCAGATCCTCGATCAGGTCGTCGGAGGTCGCGGCCACGGCGCCCTGCATCATCGAGCGCCAGCGCGCGAGGTTCTCCAGGAACTTCCGCAATTCCTTCGCGCCCTTGCCGCCGAGCGCGCCCGCCTCGATGACGCGCCGCGCCCCCTCCAGAAGGCTCACCCCGTTCGAGCGCGCCATGCGCTGGATCGTCTGCACCGCCTTGTCGCCTAGGCCGCGCTTGGGCGTGTTGACGATACGCTCGAAGGCGAGGTCGTCCTCCGGCGAGACCACCAGCCGGAAATAGGCCATGGCGTCGCGCACCTCCATCCGCTCGTAGAAGCGTGGACCACCCACGACGCGGTAGGGCATGCCGATCGTGAGGAAGCGGTCCTCGAAGGCGCGCATCTGGTGGGAGGCGCGGACGAGAATGGCGATCCGGTCAGGCGAGATCGGGTCCATTCCGCGGGTGCCCTGCCCCATCGCCTCGATCTCCTCCCCGATCCAGCGCGCCTCCTCCTCGCCGTCCCAATGGCCGATGAGGCGGACCTTCTCGCCCGCGTCGCCGTCGGTCCAGAGCGTCTTGCCGAGCCGCCCCTCGTTCGCCGCGATCACGCCGGAGGCGGCAGCGAGGATGTGGCCCGTGGAGCGATAGTTCTGCTCCAGCCTGACCACGTGGGCACCCGGGAAATCCTTCTCGAAGCGAAGGATGTTGCCCACTTCCGCCCCGCGCCAGCCGTAGATCGACTGGTCGTCGTCGCCGACGCAGCAGATGTTCATGTGCCCCTGCGCGAGCAGACGCAGCCAGAGATACTGGGCGACGTTGGTGTCCTGGTACTCGTCCACGAGGATGTAGCGGAACCAGCGGCGGTACTGCTCCAGCAGGTCGCCATGCTCCTGGAAGATGCGGATGACGTGGAGAAGGAGATCGCCGAAGTCGACGGCGTTGAGCGTGCGCAGCCGCTCCTGGTATTCGGCGTAGAGCGCGGGACCCTGCCGGTTGAAGGCGCCCGCCTCGGCGGCGGGGAGCTTCTCGGGCGTGAGCGCGCGGTTCTTCCAGCCGTCGATGATCGAGGCGAGCTGGCGGGCCGGCCAGCGCTTCTCGTCGATGTTCGCGGCGGCGATGAGCTGCTTCAGCAGCCGGATCTGGTCGTCGGTGTCCAGGATGGTGAAGTTCGTCTTCAGCCCCACGAGTTCCGCGTGCCGGCGCAGGAGCTTCACGCAGATCGCATGGAAGGTGCCGAGCCAGGGCATTCCTTCCGCGGGCTGCCCCAGAAGGGCGCCCACCCGGTTCTTCATCTCGCGCGCCGCCTTGTTGGTGAAGGTGACGGCGAGGATCTCGTTCGGCCGCGCGGTGCC
>CAZUVG010000092.1:2624-9058 GCA_964623765.1 uncultured Roseicyclus sp. | reverse complement strand
TCCGCCCCCTTCTCGTAGACGGTCGCGGTATAGAAATTGTTGATCTCGATATACGCGTCGGGCCGGACGTTGTGGGCGAGGGGGCCTGCATCCTCCCGGAACTGGCGTGCGCGCAGCGCCAGCACGTCGTCGATCCGCTTCACCGGGGCCGAGCGCATGTCGGCGCTGAACTGCTGGTCGCGGAAGACCGTCAGCCCCTCCTTCAGGCACAGCTGGAACCAGTCGCGGCAGGTCACGCGGTTGCCGGTCCAGTTGTGGAAATACTCGTGCGCGACGATCCCCTCGATCAGGTCGTAGTCGCGGTCGGTCGCCGTCTCGTGCGAGGCGAGCACGAACTTGGAGTTGAAGATGTTCAGCCCCTTGTTCTCCATCGCGCCCATGTTGAAGTCGTCGACGGCCACGATGTTGAAGACGTCGAGATCGTATTCGCGTCCGTAGACCTCCTCGTCCCATTTCATCGAGCGCTTGAGCGCGTCCATCGCGTAGGCGCAGCGGCCCTCGTCCCCGGGCCGCACCCAGATGGCGAGACCGACCTCGCGACCCGACATGGTGGTGAAACTGTCGCGGTGCGCCACGAGGTCGCCCGCCACCAGCGCGAAGAGGTAGGCGGGTTTCGGCCAGGGATCGTCCCATTCCGCCCAGCCCGACCCGCGGCCGACCTCGTTGCCGTTCGACAGCAGGACGGGCAGGTCGCTTTCGATGCGGACCCGGAACGGCGCCATGACGTCGGGGCGGTCGGGATAGAAGGTGATCTTGCGGAAGCCTTCGGCCTCGCACTGGGTGCAGAACATGCCCCCCGATGTATAGAGACCTTCGAGCGCGGTGTTGCCCTCGGGGTCGATCTCCACCTCCGCCTCCCATGTGAAGGGACGCTTGGGCAGGCGGCCCGAAGGCACGGTCAGCCCCTCCCTGGTCAGAAGATAATCGAGCGCGGTCAGCGGCTTGCCGTCGATCGAGCAGCGGATCAGCCGCAGCCCCTCGCCGTCGAGACGCAGGTCGCCGTCCGGCAGGCCGTCGGGGTTGGGACGGAAGCGGATCGTCGTGACGACGCGCGTGGCCCGCGGCTTCAGCCGGAAGGTGAGGCGGACGCTTTCGACGAGGTGGTTCGGCGGGCGGTAGTCCGACAGGAGGACGGGCTGTGGCGGAGCGTCTTTCATCATCTCTCCGGGAGGCGGCAACAGGCCGAGGCTAAAGCCCGGCTCGTCCAGTCGCAAGCCACGGTCGGCCGCCGGCCCCGCTGGGGCGGCTCCACTTCCCCGAACGGAACCGCATGGACCAATGAAACCGGGACCATCGAACTGCGGTCGTTTGATGCGAAACGCCGGTCGGCTTTGACGCGTGTGGCGGGATCGTTATCTCCTCCTCCCATGGGTCAAGATGTTCTCCTGTGGTTCAAGCGCGACCTGCGCGTCGCGGACAGCCCGGCCCTGGCCGAGGCCGCGGCGCAGGGCGGGCGCATCCTGCCGCTCTTCATCGTGGAACCCGAGGCCTGGGCGCAGCCGGACGCCTCGGCACGTCAATACCGGTTCATGGCCGAATGCCTCGTCTCGCTGCGGGAGGACCTCGGCCGCCTCGGCGCGCCGCTGATCGTCCGCGTGGGGCCGGCGCGGGAAGTTCTGGCCGCGCTTTGCGCCCAGACCGGCATTCGCGAGATCGTCAGCCACGAGGAGACCGGCAACCTCTGGAGCTACGGGCGTGACCGGGCCGTCGCGGCATGGGCGCGGGCCGATGGCATCCGCTGGACGGAAGTGCCGCAGATGGGCGTCGTCCGCCGCCTCGACACGCGCGACGGCTGGGCCGCGCGGCGCGAGCGGGCGATGCGGGCCGAGCGGATCGCGGCGCCCGTGGGGCTGCAGGGCTTCGGCCTCGATCCCGGCGCGATCCCCGGGGCGCGCGACCTCGGTCTTCCCTTCGACCCGTGTCCCGGTCGGCAGAAGGGCGGCCGGGCCGAGGCCGAGGCGACGCTCGCCTCCTTCCTCGACACCCGCGCCCGCACCTACCGCCGCGCCATGTCCACCCCGCTGGAAGGGGCGATCGCCTGCTCGCGCCTCTCGCCGCATCTTGCGTGGGGCACGCTCTCCCCGCGGGAGGCGGCGCAGGCTGCGAAGGCGCGCAAGGCCGAGACGAAGGGCAGCCGCGAGGGCTGGCAGGGCGCGATGTCGAGCTTCGAGGCGCGGCTCGCCTGGCGCGACCACTTCATGCAGAAGCTGGAGGATCAGCCCGCGATCGAGACACGCTGCCTGCATCCCGCCTATGAGGGCGTGCGGCCCACGGAGCCCGACGCGGACCGGGTTGCCGCGTGGGAGCGGGGGGAGACGGGCATTCCCTTCGTCGATGCCTGCATGCGCTACCTGAACCACACCGGATGGCTGAACTTCCGGATGCGCGCGATGCTGGTGGCGGTCGCCTCCTACCATCTCTGGCTCGACTGGCGGGCGACCGGGCCGCATCTGGCGCGCGCCTTCACGGATTACGAGCCGGGCATCCACTGGCCGCAGGTGCAGATGCAGTCGGGCACGACCGGCATGAACACGGTGCGCATCTACAATCCGGTGAAGCAGGGTCTGGACCAGGATCCCGAAGGCGTCTTCACCCGTCGTTGGGTGCCCGAACTGGCCGCGGTGCCGGACTGCCACCTCCACGCGCCGTGGGAATGGGAGGGGGCCGGGCGTCTGCTCGGCCGCCGCTATCCCGCGCCGGTCGTGGACGTGGCCGCTGCCGCGCGGGCGGCCCGCGATCGAGTATGGGCCGTCCGGAAGGGCGAAGACTTCCGCGCCGAGGCCGCGCGCATCGTGGAGAGGCACGCGAGCCGCAAGGATGGCGGCGCTGGGCGGCATTTCGTCAACGACCGCGCGCCGCGGCGGCCGGGAGGCAGGACCGACCGGCGCCAGATGAGCCTCGATCTCTGAGCCATGCCGAGGACGCGCCGGAAATCCGACCTGCCGCGGAAGACCTGCGCCGTCTGCGGGCGCCCGTTCGCCTGGCGGAAGAAATGGGCCCGCGTCTGGGACGAGGTCCGCTACTGTTCGGACCGCTGCCGGCGCGAGAGGGCGAAGGTGGAGATTGGTCAGAAAACCTGACCACGCCCTGTTGCCTATCGGAAACTTTTTTCCTAAGCCGGGCGCGGGTGGCATACGATGGGATACCGTGGAGGGGTGATGACCGAGCGCGTCGAACGAAACGGACTGCAGGTGGCGGCCGAGCTTGCCGCTTTCCTCGAGGAGCGGGCGCTGCCCGGGACGGGGGTCGAGCCCGCGGCCTTCTGGGCCGGATTCTCCGACCTGCTCCATGACCTCGCGCCACGCAATGCCGAGCTGCTCGGCATCCGCGAGGACATGCAGCGCAAAATCGACGAATGGCACGTCGCCCGCCGCGGCAAGCCGCATGACGCCGACGCCTACCGCGCCTTCCTGGAGGAGATCGGCTACCTCCTGCCGGAGGGCGAGGATTTCCGGATCGACACGACGAGGATCGACCCCGAGATCGCCGAGGTCGCGGGGCCGCAGCTCGTCGTGCCGATCACCAACGCCCGCTTTGCGCTCAACGCCGCGAACGCGCGCTGGGGCAGCCTTTACGACGCGCTCTACGGCACCGACGCGATGGGCTCCGCCCCGCCTTCGGGCGGCTACGACCGGGGCCGCGGCGCGCGTGTCGTGGCGCGATCGCGCGTCTTCCTCGACGACGCCTTCGCGGTCGAGGGGGCGAGCCACGCCGACATCCACCGCTACCGGGTGGAGAAGGGGCAGCTTCTCGCCGACGACAAGCCCCTGATGCAGCCCGAGAAGTTCGCGGGCTACACGGGCCATCCCCGCGCGCCGGACAGCGTTCTGCTGCGCAACAACGGCCTGCACGTGGAACTCGTCTTCGACCGGGCGCATCCGATCGGCGCGCGCGACCAGGCGCTCTTGGCCGACGTTCGGATGGAGGCTGCGGTCTCGGCGATCATGGACTGCGAGGATTCGGTCGCCTGCGTCGATGCCGAGGACAAGGTGCTCGCCTACGGCAACTGGCTGGGGCTCATGCAGGGCGATCTGGAGGAGAGCTTCGAGAAGGGCGGGGCGCGGACGACCCGCCGTCTCCATGCCGACCGCGTCTATACCGCGCCCGACGGATCGGAGTTCACCGTGAAGGGCCGGGCGCTCATGCTGGTGCGGAACGTGGGCCACCTGATGACGAACCCCGCGATCCTGCTGAAGGACGGGTCGGAGGCCCCCGAGGGCCTGATGGACGCGATGATCACGACGCTAATCGCCATGCACGACCTGAAGAAGGACGGAGGCCTCAGGAACTCTCACGCCGGCTCGGTCTACGTGGTGAAACCCAAGATGCACGGGCCGGACGAGGTCGCCTTCGCCGACGAGACCTTCAGCCGCGTCGAGCAGCTTCTGGGGCTGGAGCGCTACACGGTGAAGCTCGGGATCATGGACGAGGAGCGGCGGACCTCGGTCAACCTGAAGGAATGCATTCGCGCGGCGAGGCACCGCGTGGCCTTCATCAACACGGGCTTCCTCGACCGGACGGGCGACGAGATCCACACCTCGATGGAGGCAGGGCCGTTTTCCCGCAAGAACTTCATCAAGCTAAAGGGCTGGATCACGGCCTACGAGAACCGCAACGTGGACATCGGCCTCGAGTGCGGGCTGCGGGGCCGGGCGCAGATCGGCAAGGGCATGTGGGCGGCACCCGACGCGATGGCCGCGATGCTGGAGGCCAAGATCGAGCATCCGCGCGCCGGTGCCAACTGCGCCTGGGTCCCGTCGCCCACGGCGGCGACGCTGCACGCTCTGCATTATCACCGCGTGGACGTGGCGGCGGTGCAGGAGAAGCTCGAGAAGATCGGGCGGCGGTCGGGGCTGACGCAGCTTCTGGAGATCCCGCTCGCCTCCTACCAGCGCTGGACGAAGGAGCAGATCGCGCGGGAAGTGGAGAACAACGCCCAGGGCATCCTGGGCTACGTGGTGCGCTGGATCGACCAGGGCGTGGGCTGCTCGAAGGTGCCCGACATCAACGACGTGGCGCTGATGGAGGACCGGGCGACCTGCCGGATCTCGGCGCAGCATATCGCCAACTGGCTCCACCACGGTGTGGTCACCGAGGAGGAGGTCGTGGCCACCTTCCGCCGCATGGCCGAGGTCGTGGACCGGCAGAACACGGGCGATCCGGCCTACAGGCCGATGGCGCCCGGCTTCAACGGGATCGCCTTCGCGGCTGCGATGGACCTCGTGATGAAGGGGCGCGAGCTGCCGAGCGGATACACCGAGCCGGTGCTTCACGCCCGGCGGCTGGAGTGGAAGGCGGCCTGAGGCGCCTCGCGCGGGAATACTTTGACAGGATGAAGCAGGGGGCGACGCGGCCCGGGAAGGACAGGCATGATCACGCTGGATGCGGCACGGACGATGGTGGCGGCGGCGCGCGCGAAGGGCCGCGAGATGGGGCTGAAGCCGCTCTCGGTGGCGGTGCTCGATGCGGGCGGCCACCTTCTCGCCTTCGAGCGCGAGGACGGGGCGAGCCCCGGGCGCTTCGAGATCGCGCGGGGCAAGGCGTACGGCGCGGTGATGCTGGGCATGCCGGGTTCGGCGCAGATGGCGCGCGCCGAGGGGCAGGCCTATTTCATGGCCGCGGTGAACGGGGCCTTCGGGGGCAAGGTCGTGCCCGTGCCGGGCGGCGTGCTGGTGATGAAGGCCGGCGCGGTCGTGGGCGCGGTCGGCGTGACAGGCGACACCTCGGACAACGATGCCGCGGCAGCCGTGGCCGGGATCGAGGCGGCGGGGTTCGAGGCGTCTGCCTGAACCCTCTTGGCCGCGGCTGGGCCGGGCGACCGCAGACTGCGTCGCGGTCACATTGCGCGCAGCCTGCCCAAATCCGCGGCACATGACCGTTTTTCGTGCGGTGACGCGCGGGCGCCCTGCAGGCAGACCCTTTCTCGCGGGGCGTCGAGGAGCTATATCCTCGGGGACCGGAGAGGAGTGGGAGTTCCATGGCGCGGCCCGTCGTCGGCATCATCGGCAACCATCACCTGATCAACGACCAGTATTCGACCCACGCCGGTGGGATCATGAACTCCGAGGCGGTGGCCGAGGTCGCCGACTGCATCCCGCTCCTGATCCCCTCGGACCCGCGCTTCGTCTCGACAGATGAGCTACTGGAGACCTTCGACGGTTTCCTTTTCACCGGCGGGCGGCCGAACGTGCACCCGGAGGAATACGGCGAGGACGCGACCGAGGCACACGGGGCCTTCGACCGTGCGCGGGACGCCGTCGCCCTCCCGCTCATCCGGGCCTGCGTGGAGCGGGGCCAGCCCTTCCTCGGGGTCTGCCGCGGTTTCCAGGAGGTGAACGTGGCCATGGGCGGCTCGCTGCATCCCGAGATCCGGGACCTGCCGGGGCGGATGAACCACCGGATGCCGCCCGACGGCACGATCGAGGAGAAGTTCG
>CAZUVG010000092.1:0-2614 GCA_964623765.1 uncultured Roseicyclus sp. | reverse complement strand
TCACCGAGGGCGGCCCGTTCCACCGGCTTTTCGGCGCGACGGAGGTGATGACCAACACGCTGCACGGGCAGGGAATCAAGTGCCCCGGTGCCCGCGTCGTGATCGACGGTCACGCCCCCGACGGCACGCCGGAGGCGATCTACGTCGAGGGGGCGCCTGGCTTCACGCTGTCGGTGCAGTGGCACCCCGAATACCGCGCGGCGCAGGACCCGGTCTCGCGCCCCCTGTTCAGTGCCTTCGGCGCGGCGGCGCGATCCTGGGCCGCGGGCCGAAGGCCGGTCCCCGTGGCCGAGGTCGCCTGAGGCTCAGCCCGCGCGGGGGCCGCGAAGTTCCTGGATATGGGCGCGGATCTTCTCCCACTTCTCGGCCTCTTCGGCGTGACCGGCCGCCGCCTCGCTCGAGGCCTTCTGTGCCGCTTCCGCCTCGGCCTTGTCGCCGTGGGCCTCGTAGAGGGCGTGGGCGTGCTGGACGATTTCCTGCATCTTCATCGGTCTTCCTCCTTTCGGGTTCATCGGGTTTCACCGGGCGCTGCCGCACGGGCGAGACGGTCGAGCGCGCCGGGAAGAAGTCCTTCGATTTCCTCCCGGTTCAGCGCGCAGCCCATGGCATCGGTTCCAATGGTGCCGCCCGGTCCCGCGACGAGAACGGCGAGCGGGTGCTTCTCCGCGGCAAAGACGGCGCCTGCGCCGATCGGGCGGGCGGCGATCTGCGTCTCCTCGATGGCCGCGATGCGCCAGGGTGGCCGGTGCAGGATCGGCGAGAGGCCGCGCCGCGTCGTCATGCCGGTCCCTGTCTGGCTGGCCGCGCATTGGCCCAGGCGAAGGCGAGGCCCGCGCGCAGGAGGCGCGGGGGGCTGACCACGACGCTTGCCCGGCCTTCGAGATCGAGGCGCGGACCGCTGAAGTCGGGGGTCACGTCGATCCGGCGGCGGGGGCCCGAGAGCGCGTGGACGAAGGGGGCGAGCCTTCCCCAGAGGATGCCGGTATCCGCCGGGTCCTCGAGGCCGATACGCCCGCGCAGGGTCAACGTCCCGAGCCGCACCGCCCGCAGGATGCCGAGCGCCAGGCCGAGGAGCCCCGCGGGCGCCCTGCGCCGACGGTCGCTTCGCGCGTGTTTCTTTCGCTTCTCCTTGCGGGGTCGCGCCATGCTGCGTCCGCGCCGCCCGAGGGGGATCGCGACCGGCGGGGCCAGCCCGGCGAGCATCCGCACCTCCGCCCGCGCCTGCCACGGCGCCGTGCGGCCCGTGAGCCGGACGTGCCACGGCGCGAGAAGGGCTGCGAACACGAGGACGAGCGTCGTTACGAGAATCCAGGCCGAGAAAGACATCGGGACTTAGTCCTCCCCGGGTTTCTCCGCGGCGGCCTTGGTGCCCATGGCGCGGCCCGCGGCCTCGGCCATGGCCTGCGCGGCCGAGGACATGGCGCCCTTCACGGCCTCCACGCGGGCGCCGCTGCCGTCGATGATGATGGCGCCGAGCGGCTTGATCCCTCCGCCCGCACCGGCGCCGCCGCCGGTGCCCTGCTTTGCCCCCTCTCCGCCCTCGCCGCCGCCCGCGCCGAAGCCGAAGCCATAGCTGACGATGGGAATGACGGTCGCGCCATCCTTCTCGATGGGCTCGCCCAGCACGTTCTTGGGGTTCAGAAGCTTGTCGAGCTCCTCCACTGTCGCCTTCAGCAGATTGTTCACGTCGGTCATCGTGGGCCTCCCCGCCTGCAAGTATGGAGTGGCGCAACCGTTTCACGGGCCGCCGCCACCGTCCTTGATCGGCGTCAACGACGCCGCGCGGCGGCCGTGTCCCGTGGCCTTTCAGCCATAAAGCGCGAGCATCTCCTTGAGATCGTCAAGCGTGTCGGCCTCGGATACCGGCTTGTCCTTGCGCCAGCGGGCCATGCGGGGAAAGCGCAGCGCGACGCCCGACTTGTGGCGGGGGCTCTTCTGGATACCCTCGAAGGCGATCTCGAAGACGTGGTGGGGCCGGACCGCGCGGACGGGGCCGAAACGGTCGGTCGTGTTCTTCCGCACCCAGCGGGTGATCTCGTTGAACTCGGCGTCGGTGAGGCCCGAGTAGGCCTTGGTGAAGGGCACGAGCTCGTTCTCGTTCCAGACCGCGAAGGTGAAGTCGGTGTAGAGCGTCGCGCGCCGCCCCGATCCCGCCTGCGCGTAGATCATCACCGCGTCGATGGTCAGGGGATCGACCTTCCACTTCCACCAATCGCCCTTTTTGCGGCCCGCCAGGTAGGGCGCGTCCAGCCGTTTCAGCATCAGCCCCTCGGCGCCGATGTCGCGGCTGACGGCACGCGCCGCGGCGAGACCGGCCCAGTCGGCGGCCTCCACCCGCGGCGAGAGGCGCACCGGCAGGTCCGGGGGCAGGTCGCCGAGGGCCTGGCCCAGCTGCGCGCGGCGCTCGGACAGCGGACGGTCGCGCCAGTCCTCGCCGCCCCATTCCAGGAGATCGTAGGCCATGAGGATCACCGGCGCCTCGGTCATGAGCTTCTTCGGCACCGTCTTGCGCCCGATCCGCGGCTGGAGGCGGGCGAAGGGCAGGGGCGCCTCGGCGGACTTGTCGTAGGCCAGCACCTCGCCGTCGATGACCGTGCCCCCGGGCAGGAAGTCC
>CAZUVG010000091.1:0-9115 GCA_964623765.1 uncultured Roseicyclus sp. | reverse complement strand
TTTCCGGCCGCCGAGAACGGAGGGCACGGGCACGATCCGGTCCAGACAGGTCGGTGATCGGGCCATCCGGCTCTACGCAGGGCGTAGGACCAGACGCCGATTCCGGCGAAGAAGTGGCATTGCGTGTATCCGCGCAGGTCTTCGGGCTGGACATCCTCGATACTCCTCTCATCCACGTCGCCCGGCGCGATGTGCCCGGCAGCGATCAGGTTCCGCAGCCACTCGGCGGCTTGCGGGTCGTTCTCATTGAAGTAGGCACCCGGCTGGCTCATAACTACCCTTTCGGTTGAAAGTGCCCCCGCCGCTCGGGCGCTGTCCCGTTCGCGCGGCGGCAGGGGCGTCAGGGGCGGCGAGGGAGGATCACCGCCCCCGATCTCGGTCAATCGAGGAGGTCGTCGCCCTCGTCGTCCTCGTCCTCGTCATCGAGGTCATCGAGGTCATCGAGGATCGAGTCATCGACCCCACGAGAGCCGAAGGGGTCGCCGTGGTGCGTCCAGCGGCACAGTTCCAGGCTGGCGAACAGGCCCGGCGTGTTGCCTTTCCGGGTGCCGTAGAGCCGGAGGATCGCCTGTCCGTAGCAACCGCCGTAGAAGGGAGACTTGTCGGGATCGACCACCGATTTGTCGCGGTTCCGAAGGTCAACACGTTCCTTGTTGGACGCCTTGATGGCCATCATCCCTTCGTAGCCGACCTTCGGTTCGCCATTCTGGTCGAACGCCTCATCGCCCGAGAAGTAGCAGAGGCGCCCTTCCTTGAACTTCATCTTGTCGAAGGGCTTCTTGAACTCCTTCTGGCAGGCTTCGTCCATCGCCTTCTCGATCAGGCGGATGTTGCGCTTCCCGGCCTTGGTGTTCGGGTCGATGAGGAACGCGCAGGAGTATTTCGGCTCCGCGTCCTCGTTCGCCTTCTGCTTCTCGGTGAGATGCGGGTAGGAGAACCGGACATCCTTCAAGTAGACTTCGCAGGGGTCTTTTTCTTCGGTCATAATTTCACCTTTCGGTTGGCAGTTTGCGCGTCAGAACGTCGGCGCGTTGGCGGGCCTTTCAGTCGAGGTCGTCCAGCATGTCGGCCCGGGTTACTGCTGGTTTTTCGGAATCCTCGGGGGCGAGGGAGTGTTTCCCTGCTGCTTGCGTCCAGAGGAGTTCGAGGTCTTCGTGCTTCTCTTTCGGGAGCAGCTTTTCGATCTGCGTCGGGGAGAGCAGGGCCGGATCGGCGTAGATCGACTCGGGGTCGAGCCACTTCCGCAGCTTGGCTTCGGCGCGCTTCGGGTCCGCCCAGACGCGCTTGCCCCGGCGTCCCTGCACCGCCTTGAGGCCCGGCGTCGGGAGGCCGGTGAGCGCGTCTTCCAGCACCTGCCGGTGAACGGAATCGAGCCACTTTTTCAGGCGGTCATAGTTCCGGGCCACGGCCGCACGGCGCTCGGAATCGAACTTGGTGGCATCCGCCGGCGTCAGCGGCTCGTCGTCGTCAAGGTCGTCCAGCACGAGGTCGAACTGCTCCATCGACCACGCCGCATAAGCCGGGCAGATTCCCTTGGCGTCACAGAACAGGCATTGCTTCTCGCCGGGGATCAGCGGGGCATCCGGGGCGCGGGCGCGCTCGAACCCGGCCTTCATCTCCTCGCCGAACGCCAGAAGCTCCTCCAGCGAGACGCGCCACTCGCCGCCGCCCTCGTCGTTCCGGGGCTGGTCGATCACGATCAGGAACTCGGTCGCGTCGGTCTCGTGCCGGGCCACGTTGTCCCAGAGCGCCAGGGCGTAAGCCATGGTCGGCTCATGCCGCTCCGGCTCGACCGGGACCCCGGCCCCGTATTTCAGGTCGTTGATCGTGATGAGGTCGTCCGAGATGACCCCGACATCCAGCGTCCCGAACTGCTCGGGCATCCAGCGGCTCAGATCGACCTGATACTCGTTCAGCAGCCGTCCGGGTTGCGCCCGGACCCATTCGATCCCCGGGCGCAGATGCTCGACCATCTCGTCGTCCACCTCGAAGGTGAAGCCGTCCGCCGTGAGATACTGCCCCAGGAAGTCCTCCGGCTCGAACCCGAAACGTAGGCACACCTCGCGGACGTGGTGCGCGGCGGTGCCTTCGGCAGCCGCTTCGCTGTTCCGGCGCACCTCTACCGTCTGGCTCAGTTGGATCGAGCCGGGGCAGCGGAGGAACATCGGAATCCGCGAGGGGCCGTATGGGGCGTGAGCGCTCGGCACCTCAGTCGATCTCCGGGAAGCAGAGCGACAGGATGATCTCGGTCGCTTCCTCCAGGCTGCCCACAGACCGGGCGCGAAGCGCGACCTCCTCCGCGTGAAGCCGGGCCTCGGCCTCGAACTCCTCAACGAAAGCCCGGCCTTCGTCCCGGTAGACTTCGACAAAACGCCGACCCCCCTCCATCCGGCTGGTCATGCGCGTTTCGCCGCCCTCCATGGGCTTCGTCATGCGCTTGATATACTCGGCGGTGGTGCCCGGCACGGAGGGCCGGTCATCGACCAGCTTTTCGCTCGCCTCCGCGTCCACAAGGATCGCCTGACAGGCCATCGCGTGACCGAGGTGGTGGACGCCCGAGTCATCGGCGTTCTTCTCGCCGTCCCACCACGCCATCAGGTGACGCATGGCCGCGTTGTAGTAGACCGAGGCCGTGACCTCGTGTTCGCGCCAGTTCGTGCGGCCGTATTTCTTCGTGCCGTCGCTCATGCCCTGGCCGAGCGTGAGGATTGCCACAGGCGGAATGTCCGCCACGGCGGGCTTGGCAACACCGAAGCGCGTCTTGGGGTTCGTGTCGGGCAGGTCCATAAATCACCTATTGGTTGAAGGTGGAGACACGGGCCGCCCTCGAAAGGGCGGCCCGGGACGGTCAGTCGAGCATGTCGTCAGTGCCGCCGGAAGCCTCGGCAACCAGGCCGTCAATCTTCTCGAAATCGACCTCCAGGCCGGCGTTCCAGTAGGCGATGTAACCGGCCAACTTCGGCAGGTCCTCGTCATCGACCGCGGACATCTTCGAAGCGCCGAGATGGTCGAGGGCGGCGGCGAACTTCTCTTTGTTCGCCTCCATGACCTCCTCGTCATCGGGCGACAGGAAAGCCCGAGCGGTCTTCATGAACTCGGCCCGGTCAACGCTGCCCGGCAGTTCCGGCTCGGTCTTCTTCTTCGCGGCGGCCCGGCTGCGGGTCTTTGGCGCGGCCTTCTCCTCGGCGCCGGGCTTTTCCTTGGCAGCCCGGCTGCGGGTCTTGGGCGCGGCCTTTTCCTCCTCCTCGGCGGCTCCGGGGGCGGGGGCCGGGGCCTTGGTGCCCTGCGCGGCCTTCGCCACGTCTGCCAGCGCCTTGTGCGCTTCCGTGTTCTCCTTCACGGCCGCCGTCAGTTCCGCAAGCTGTTCTTCGATGCTCATGTGTCGCTCCTCGGGTTGGTTGATTCCGTCAATGCCCCACATTGGTATCTTGTGTTCCCCCACCAGATCAACCGAAAAGTGAAGGTTCCCCTACAAGATAAAGTGCGGTATAGAGGAGGGCGCACAAATCAACCGCAAGGGGACAAATGATGTCGAGCGAAGAAAACCGCCCGAGCCTGCTGCGTCGGGTCGGGGAACTCTACAAGCTGCTGGAAACGGCTTTCCCGGAACACCGCTCCAAGCAAGATGTGCTGGCGATTCCGCAACTGGCCGACGACCTTGGCTACGCCCACGAAACCCTCTACCGCTGCGTCCGCCGCGACCGGATCAAGGTCAATGTGGCGCATGAAATCCTGAAATACACCCACGAGAATCAGCCCCGGACCCGGCCGCTCTACTGGCAGGACCTCGCGCCTTTCGTGCTGCCCGAATACGACCGCTTCTCCGACCCGCTCGACATCTGAACGGCCGGGCAAACGCCCGGTAAATGCGGCAATCGGAGGAGCGGATGGACAAGCGGCGAATCATCGACACAACCCGGGTGGTCTTGTCCACCGGGCGGCCGACCCATCGGGGGACCGGCCTAGGCAAGGTCAAGCAGGAAACATGGACCCTGAAAAAGCTGCGCGAGAAATTCGCGGAGCCTCTGGTAGACGTGGGCACACCCTGGTCGAAATACCTGAAACTCCAGACAATAGCGAAGGACCCCGATCACGCGAAACACCGGGATGCGACCAGCCAGATTCTCGAAATGAAGGCGTCCGCGGGGAACTGGACCGCCGCGCGATACGAGGGCAAGAGCCGGAAAGCATCGGCTATCGTGGCGAAAACGATGCTCGTCCTCGACATCGACCACGCGACCGAAGAACAGGTCCTCGACATCCGGGCCGGGCTGACGCCGATCCGAGAGTTCTACTGGCTCGCTCACACCTCACGGTCGCACTGCCCCGAAAAGCCGAAATTCCGCCTGGCCGTCGCAACCACGCGCGAGATGACGCCAGACGAATGCAACGCGGCCCTGCGCCACCTCTCGACCTACCTTCTCGATGACCCGGGGGAAAGCATCGAGATCGTTGACACCGTTACCTTCCGCCCCAACCAGACCATGTTTTGGCCGTCGATCTCGAAAGGGCAAGCCTACTGGTGGGACGAGAACCTGCACGGCAAAATCCTCGACGTTGACGAGTTCCTTGCGCGCCATCCCGGCTGGGAGGATTTCACAAACCTGCCCTACCAGGTCGGCGAGAAGAAACAAGGTCTCCGGGACCCGAACGTCAAGATGGAGGACCCACGCGAAAAGCCGGAGCCTATCGGGGCCTTCTGCCGCACCTACTCCGTCGAGGACGCCATCGAGAAATTCCTGCCCGAAACCTACGTCCCGGTTGAGGGCGCGTCGGACAACAGGTGGCACTATACGAAGGGGTCCGGGGTCAACGGAGGGTTGGTTTACGATGACGGCCTCTTTTTCCTGTCCCAGCACGGCTCCGACCCGGCGAACGGATTGAACAACGCTTGGGACTTGGTTCGGCTCCACAAGTTCGGCCATATGGACGAAGACGCCCCCGAAAATGCCAGCCCGGGCAGCCTGCCTTCCTACAAGGAAATGGTGAAACTCGCCCAGCGCGACCCGGATGTCGCAGCGGAGGAGTTCCGCCGACACGACGACGTGCTGGACGACCTTGAGGAGGACGACGAGGACGACGACCCGGCGGACAAGCTGGACGACCTAGACGACGATGGGGACGAGGAAAAGGAAACCCCGTGGCAGGCGAACTTCCGGCGGAAGGCAAACGGCGCCTTGGAAGGCGCGGTGAGTAACGCCGTCCTCGCGCTCTGCTTCGACAAACGGTTCGTAGGCCGAATCGGCTGGGACGAGTTCTCGTTAAGGCCGGTCTGCCTCAAGCCGATCCGCGACCCCCGAATGCCCGAATTGCCCTCGCCGAAGGTTGAACCGAAAGACCGCAAGCACGGTCGCGTCTGGGGTGACGCCGACGATATGTCGGCTCAGATCATCCTCTCGGCGAACAACGAGCGCGGCGGATACGAGGTCGAGATGTCGATGCAGAACGTCCGAACGGCCGTTCTCTCGGCGGCGAGGAAAAACCCTGTCCACCCGGTCAAGGATTTCATCGAGGGGCACCACGCGACCTGGAAGAAGAAGGGGAGTCCGACTGGCGAGATGGAGCGCGTGGCGCTCGACTACCTCGGCTGCCCGGACACCTTGTTTCACCGCGAAGCCATGCGGATGTTCCTGATCGCCGCGGTAGCCCGCATCTACGAACCCGGAATCAAGTTCGACAGTATGCTCATCATCGAGGGGCCGACCGGCTCCCGGAAATCCACATTTTTGGAGGTCCTTTTCGGCGGCTTCTGCTCGGACCTCGACGCCGATCTGGATGACACCGGGCGGCTGATCGAGAACATCCGCGGCTGGTGGTGCAAAGAGATGGCTGAAATGAAGGTCGCCAAGCGGGCCGACTCGAACACGCTCAAGCGGACCCTCTCGGCAACTGCTGACATCCACCGCCTCGCCTACGCGGCGCGCGTGGAGACCTACCCTCGACAGAACGTCTTCGCGGGCACGAGCAACGAGGACGACTACCTGTCGGACCCCACGTCATCCCGGCGCTACTGGATTCTAAAGACGCCCAAGACCGAACACGACCCAATAGACACGGACGCGCTCCAGCGCCGCCTGTGGGCGATTTGGGGCGAAGCCTACCAGACATACCTGAACATGCGCGCAGAGCAGCCCCACGGCTCCCTGTGGCTCGACCTGCGCGACCCCGAAGTCCAGCGCGAGCGCGACCAGATCGCCGAAGGTAGCCGGAAGGCCACGGTGACGGAAATCGTCGCCGAGGTCATCGAAGCCTGGCTGGACGAGCCGCGCCCGGCCGAGGAGGTGATGGTTGACGAGAGCGGTATGACGGTTGACGAGTTCGAGGGAGACTCGTCGCCGATGGTCCGGGCGATGGTGACAGCCGAAACCGCCTATGAACAGCTTCGGATGCACCCGCTGCTCCAGTCCTACCGAAACATCGACATGCGGATTTTCGGGAAGGCGTTGAGGAGGGTTCCGGGGTGGCGAGAGATCGGGCGCGTCCGCCGGTTCGGGCGCCCGCAGGCAGTCTGGTATGGCCGCGCTGGGACGGACGGGCCGGAGTGGGTGCCGGAGCCGGTGGACCTTCTTTCCTGAGTCCGAATCCGGGGCAGGCGATGAAAAAGAGAAACCCGGCTCTCGTGGCCGGGTTTCCTTCATTCGGGGGCGACTGGCGCGTGGGTTCCGTTCCGTGGGTGGCCCCTGAAAAACTGGTGATCGACCGGGGCACCGGGGCCATGGGTTCCGTTCGATCAAGGGTCCCGGCCGATCAAGCCGCCGATCACTCGGCAGCTATGGCAATAGGTTGATCGACCGGGGCGCACGTTCCATGGGTTTCGCGCCGAACTCGGCCCCGGTCGATCTCCCGCCAGGCGACCGTGAGGTCGCGCAGCAGGCGTTTCATCATGTGCCGCATGGCCCGGTTGTGGGCGTGGCCGTCCGTCTCCACACGGGGACGCTGACGGGCCTTCTCGGCGTCATAGAACTGGCGGTAGGGGCCAGCCTTCTCGTCCTTGCCCTGCGCCTTGAGCAGACTGTCAGCGAGCGTCCAGAAAACCGCTCGACGCTCGGGGGCGTAACCGTGTTCGAGGGCCGCTTCGCCGCTCACACGGCGCTGACGGCCGCCGTTAATGACAGCCAACCCGGTGCGCTTCCAGACGGCCGCCACAGAGCGATACTTCGAGAGGTCGCCGCACTCGCCGACCGTGGCGGCGAGGCCGAGTTCCCCGAAGCCCTTGACGCCCTGCACCCAGGGGTAGACCGGAAGGTCCTTCGCCATCCGCTTGAGCGTCTTTTCCTTCGCCGCGCGCTCCTGCTCGATCAGGCCGCGGGCCGAGAACAGGGGCGCGATCATCGCGTAAAAGCCGGGGTCGGTTTCACCCTTCACAGCAGCCTTGTAGACCTGTTCAGCCTTGACCTTGTTGCCCCCGCAGTAGCGGCCGCAGATCGACTTGATCTGGAGCGTCAGACGCTTCTCGGCCCGGTGGAAGTCCTGCCGGAGACGCCAGACCTCCACGATCTCGGCAACAAGAGGATCGGCGAAGCGGAGGTCGTCGCCGATCTGGTAGTCGAACGTGATCTGGACCTCCGCTTCACCCCCTGCCGATGCTTGACTGGTCATCTGGGGTGTCTCGGGCAGGGATTCGGTATGTGTCATGTCGGGTCTCCTATGTTGGGGCCGGGGTCAGACGAATGATTAACGGGTCTCGTTTCTCATACGGTCTGGCCCCGGCGGGCGCGGCGCGGGTTTGGTGGGTTTCGTTCGGCCACTGGCAGCGCGTTGTTGGGTTGGCGGGCGGCGACTGCACAAGGGTTCACATTCGTAAACTGGCCGCCCGCCGGTCTCACTCGGCCACTTCGACCTGGAGACGTTCGAGTTCGGATTCCGAGAGCGCATTTCCGACCCGCTTGCGACCCACGCGATCCGCGATGGCGTCCAGCCAGCGGGCCTTGTGGGCGGCGTCGTCGGCCCGGCTGCGGTAGAACCGGGACGCCTCGATGAGGTCGGCGCGCTTGGCGTCCCGGAGGGGCATGTTGGTTCCGGGCAGTCGGAAGTCGAACAGGGTGTAGGAGTTTGAGCGGGTGGCGCTGCGCAGCCGGTCGGACGCGGCCGGGGCAGCGTCGTCGGGGCGCTGCGGGGCGGACCACACGGCCCTTCTCTGCGACCCGACGACACCGTTCACCGCACGAAGGGCGGCCGTTTGCTCCATCAGAGCCACCAAAGCTTTGTAGAGGCCGGGGTCCTCGTGCGCCATCTCCAGAAGGCGGTCTGCGGCCTGCTGGCGCGTTTCCGGGCCTTCGAGGGCCTGCTTGGCGTAGTCAGAGACGCGAAGGTCAGGGGTCTGGTCGAGCATGTTGGGTCCTCCATTTAGCTGCCGGTGTATGCCCTTCCTTTTCGATGATTCTTGTCGATCCGTCAACCGGAAAGTGAAGATTTTCGTCTTAGGTAATGCTTTCTGCGGTGCAGCACGGCTTCCCGGCGCGCTCCTCGGTATTTTCGCCCGGAAGTGGAATCCCCGGCTTCTGCGGTGCAGAATTTCCGTAAGACAACGAGAACGAGAAAAAAGTCCGCTCGTGAGCAGTGTGAGCAGTTTCCCACTGCTCACCAAAAAACGCTTGATATTCAATCCTTTAGCGGAGGGGTGAGCGGTTGAGCAGTGAACATTTCCTATGTATACAGCACGCACTATAAAAACACTGAATCCGTGCCTTCCGGCGTGCTTCCCGTTGCTATCTATCTACCTATTTTCTTTTTTCTTTCCCGATATAGAGATATTAACTGCTCAACTGCTCAGAAAGACCTCAAGTCCAGCAAAATAAGGCCGAAACGCCTGAGCAGTCAGAAAATAGCCTAACTGCTCACCTATGCTCAACTGCACAGACCGATGCCCGCCTGCTGCACCGCAGAAAAATTCTAAAACCGGGTCGTGCTGCACCGCCGCATAGGCCGGCCGCCCGGTGGGCATCGAGCGAGCGAGCGGGCAGCCCAGTCGCCCTAGATTAAGCAAATCGAAAACTAGATTAAGCAAATCGAAAACTGTGACGCCCGGAGGCCGGGGGTCCCGTCCGCAGATTAAGGAAAACGAAAAGGTCAGCCCGGAAAACCGGCTGATTGGCCAAATAACGGCCGTTCAAGC
>CAZUVG010000090.1:0-9149 GCA_964623765.1 uncultured Roseicyclus sp. | reverse complement strand
ACGCGAGTGCTGTCGTCACTCACACCGCGCGAGGAGCGGGTGCTGCGCATGCGGTTCGGCATCGGCATGAACACCGACCACACGCTCGAGGAAGTGGGCCAGCAGTTCAGCGTGACCCGCGAGCGGATCCGCCAGATCGAGGCAAAGGCCCTTCGGAAGCTGAAGCACCCGAGCCGCTCGCGCAAGCTGCGGTCGTTCCTGGATCAGTGACGAACGTCGCCTTGGGCTGCCGCGGCCGAAAAGCGTTGAGACTGAAGGCCCGGACCAGTTCAGAATCGTTTACGGTAGAGTGAAGATGAAGGTTCCGGCTTAGCCATGTCCATCCTATCCAAGCTCTTCGGTGGCGGCGGAAGGGCCGCGAAGGAACCGGAAGTCTACAAGGGCTTCCGCATCTTCTCCGAACCGCAGCAGACGCAGGGCGGCTTTCGCGTCGGCGGACGGATCGAGAAGGAAGTGGACGGCGCCGTGAAAAGCCACGACTTCGTCCGCGCCGACATTCTCCAGACCGCGGAAGAGGCGGAGCGCTACACCATCCTCAAGGCGCAGCAGCTCATCGACGAGCAGGGCGAGGCGATTCTCTCCTGATGCGTGCGGATGGACTTTTTCCGCCGCCCCCCAAGCCCGTCGAAGCGAGAACGCCCCCGAAACCCGGGGGCGTCTACATCTGTCCGCACGTCTTCGGTCAGCGCGTGGCGGACTGCGCCATGTGACCTTGACGGTCCGACGTCACCGGCTTCGGCAGTGCAAAGGCCGGGATTGACGCAAGACCGACCAGGATGCAGCCAAGGTTCGTGAACCAGGTCTCCACGCCGAAGATGGCCGAGACGAGGTTTAAGTCGGACAGTCCGACAAGACCCCAGTTGGTCCCGCCGACGATGATCGGGATCAGGGCGGACGATGATCGGAATCAGCGCGATGGCATTGCGCGCTTTCATGGCGGTTCCTCCGTGATCCGCGGGGAATGGAACCGCCTTTGCAATGCCCGGCTCCCGGGTTGCGCGACCTGGCTTCACACTTCGGAAGCGTCGGGTGCGCGAGCGAGCCGTTCGACCATCTCCTCAGCCGCCGCCGCTCCGCTGATCCGGCCCTCGGCGACGGCTGCGGCCGTCTCGGCCATGGCGGAACGGATGGCGGGGCTGGCCAGAGGACGAAGAAGCCCCGCGCGCACCTCCTCCTCGAACCAGTGCGCCGCCTGTCCCGCCCGGGTCCGGTCCCACCAGCCCGATTCGCGCCGCCAGTCCGCCAGCGCCTGCATCTCGTCCCATGCCACCCCGAGCCCCGCGCCCGTCGCCGCCGAAACAGGTAGCGCCTTGGGAAATCCGTCGGGATCCTGCGGTCGCTTGCGCAGCAGCCGCAGGGCGCCCGCGTAGTCGGCAACGGTCCGCGTTGCGGCGCCCTTCAGGTCCCCGTCGGCCTTGTTGACGAGAACGAGGTCCGCCATCTCCATGATGCCGCGCTTGACCCCCTGCAGCTCGTCGCCGCCCGCCGGCGCGAGCAGCAGGACGAAGAGGTCGCACATCTGCGCGACCATCGTCTCGGACTGGCCCACACCAACCGTCTCGATCAGGACCACGTCGAAGCCGGCCGCCTCGCAGAGCGCCACCGCCTCCCGGGTGCGCCGGGCCACCCCGCCAAGCTGCGATGCCGCGGGCGAGGGCCGGATGAACGCGCCCTTCTCGCGGGAAAGCCGCTCCATCCGGGTCTTGTCGCCGAGGATCGACCCCCCCGACCGCGCCGAGGAAGGATCCACCGCGAGGACCGCCACGCGCATCCCCTGCCCCGTGAGCATCATCCCGAAGGTCTCGATGAAGGTCGACTTGCCCACGCCCGGCGTCCCCGACAGCCCGATCCGCAGCGCCTGCCGCCCCGCGCCGCGCAACGCCTCCATCAGCGCCGCCGCGGCCTCGCGGTGATCGGGCCTTGTGCTCTCGACCAGCGTCACGGCGCGGGCAAGCGCGCGCCGGTCGCCTTTGAGGATGCGGTCGGCCAGATCCCGCGTGGCGTCCGGCGTGTCTGTTTCGGTGTCCGGCATGGCGTCCCGCTCCCTTCGCGCCTGCCAAGGGTTTGAGCGCAACAATGCGGCACTGTCCACCCCGACCGCGGGCCGCGGCATGTTTGCCTCATTCCGTGCACCTTGCCGGGTCATACCGAGGCGAGGACGGGACCGCACCGCGAGGCCTTCATGAGCGCCGAAGACATCTTCCTCCATGGCGTGGTGCCACTCGTGATCGGCACGCAGTCCGCGTTCTCGGGGCTTGTGCTTCGCGTCGCGTACATGCAGTTCCGGGCCTTCCGCCCGTACGGCACGCGCGCGCGCAGGTCGCGGGCTCGCGTCGTCGAGGTCGAGGTCGCGTGGTTCCCCGAAGAACCGGGCATCGTCGACCTTCGCGATCAGCGTGTGACCTGGATCGTGGCAGGCTGCGCGGCACTCGCCATACCTGTCCTCCTCGCCGTCTTCCTCGTGGCGTGGCTGCCCTTGCCGCTGATCGCGCTGTCCGCGGCATTTCACCTGGTCGGCTACCTTTACGCGGGCCGCCGCTTCGCTTCAGGCGGCGACCGGTTCCATCGAGGGAGTTGACCCCGGCCCCCACGCCCTCGATCTATGCCCGCGTGACATCCGCCGCATCGCCCAGAGCATCGACGCTCCCGATCGAAGACGCCCTGCCCGACCTGCTGTCGGCGCTGGCACGGGCGGGCCGCGCCGTCCTGCAGGCCCCGCCCGGCGCCGGCAAGACCACGCGCGTGCCGCTGGCGCTGCTCGAGGCGGGCGCGGAGGGGCGCATCCTCGTGCTCGCGCCCCGCCGCCTCGCCGCGCGCGCCGCCGCCGAACGCATGGCCGAGACGCTCGGCGAGCCCTGCGGACGAACGGTCGGCTACCGCGTCCGCGGCGAGGCGCGCGTTTCCGGGGCGACCCGCATCGAGGTCGTGACCGAGGGCATCCTGACCCGCATGATCCAGGACGCGCCGGACCTCCCCGGCATCGGCACGATCATCTTCGACGAGTTCCATGAACGCGCCCTCAACGCCGACCTCGGCCTCGCGCTCGCGTGGGAGGCGCGGGATGCGCTGCGCCCCGACCTGCGCCTTGTCGTCATGTCGGCCACGCTCGACGCCGCACCCGTCGCCGCGCTTCTCGACGACGCGCCGCTCGTCTCCTCCGAGGGCCGCGCACATCCCGTGGAGACCCGCTGGCTCGATCGTCCGCTACCGACGGGCGCCCGCTGGGAGGACGCGATGGCCGACCTCGTCCTCCGCGCGATGGACGAGAGCCCGGGCGGCTGCCTCGCCTTCCTGCCGGGCGAGCGCGAGATACGGCGGGTCGCCGCTCTCGTCTCCGGCCGGCTGCCCGGCGATGTGCGCCTGCGCCCGCTCTACGGCGCACTTCCCTTCGCCGAGCAGCGCGCGGCGATCCGGCCCGAGCGCGACGGCCGGAAGCTTGTCCTCGCCACCGCCATCGCCGAGACCTCGCTCACCATCGAGGACGTGCGCATCGTCGTCGACGGCGGCCGCTCGCGGCGGGCACGCCACGATCCGGGGCGCGGCATGAGCCGGCTTGTCACCGAACCGGTGAGCCGCGCAGAGGCCGACCAGCGCCGAGGCCGCGCAGGCCGCGTCGCGAAGGGTGTCTGCTACCGTCTCTGGACACGCGGGCAGGAGGGCGCCCTGCCCGCCTTCCCGCCGGCCGAGATCGAGGCGGCCGATCTTGCCGGCCTGGCCTTGGAGCTGGCTCAATGGGGCGGCGCGGAGGGTCTGCGCTTCCTCTCGCCGCCGCCCGATGGCGCCATGGCCGAGGCCCGCGCGCTTCTGCGCGATCTTGGCGCGCTCGACCCGGACGGACGGATCACCGACCATGGCCGCGATCTCGTCCGCCTTCCGCTGCACCCCCGCCTCGGACACCTCCTTCGGCGCGGTGGCCCCGGCGCGGCGCGCCTTGCGGCCCTCTTGTCCGAGCGCGATCCCCTGCGCGGTGCGGGCACCGACCTCGGTCTCCGCCTGCGCGCGCTCGACGAGCAACCGCCCGCCGCCGACCGCGCCACGATCACCCGCATCCGCGACGAGGCGCGGCGCCTGAAACGGCACGAGGCCGGCCGCCCCCTTTCCCCCGGCGCGCAGGCCGCGCTCGCATATCCCGACCGCGTGGGCCTGCGCC
This sequence comes from uncultured Roseicyclus sp., assembly GCA_964623765.1. Lineage (GTDB taxonomy): Bacteria > Pseudomonadota > Alphaproteobacteria > Rhodobacterales > Rhodobacteraceae > Roseibacterium. The sequence continues at coordinate 4,999 of CAZUVG010000090.1, read as the reverse complement.
GCAAGGGCGACGCGCCGCGCTTTCTCCTGTCGGGCGGCACAGGCGCGTTCCTGCTTGAGGGCGACTCGCTGGCGGGCGAACGCATGATCGTCGCGACCGACCTCGACGGAGACCGGCGCGAGGCGCGCGTGCGCACCGCCCTGAGGCTCGACGAGGCCGACCTGCGCGCCGTCCACGGCGACCGCATCTCCTGGCGGACGACCTGCACGTGGTCGCGGCGCGCGTCCCGCGTCGAGGCCCGGGAACAGGAGGTCTACGGTGCGCTGATCCTCGCCGACCGGCCATGGCCGGATCCTCCCGCGGCGGCGCTGACCGAGGCCATCTGCGAGGGCATCCGCGACCTCGGCCTCGGAGCGCTCGGCTGGACACGCCGCGCCCGCCTCCTGCGCGCACGGATCGCCTTCTCGGGCGTCACCGACGTCTCGGACGCGGCGCTCCTCGCCACGCTCGAGGACTGGGCGCTGCCCTTCCTCGCCGGCATCCGCGACGCGGCCGGCCTTGCACGGTTCGACCCCCACGACGCGCTCAGCGCATGGCTCGGCCGGGAGGCGATGCAGGAGGTCCAGCGCCTCGCGCCCCCGCATTGGCAGACCCCGCTCGGCCGTCGCCTCGCCATCGACTGGAGCGGCGAGACCCCCGAGATCGCCGTCCGCCTGCAGGAAGTGCTCGGCGAGACGGCGCATCCCGTCGTGGGCCCCGATCGCCTGCCGATCCGCCTCGTCCTCCTGTCGCCCGCGCAGCGTCCGATCCAGGTCACGACGGACCTGCCCGGCTTCTGGGCCGGCTCCTACGCCGATGTCCGCAAGGAGATGCGCGCGCGCTACCCTAAGCATTCCTGGCCCGAGGACCCGACGGTGGCCGACCCCACGCTCCGCACCCGGCGCCGCGGCTGATCTTCATCCTGGAAGGAACACTTCGGAGAAGGCGGACGGAGGGCCAGAGCCCCTTCCCGCGGTCAGGCCGGCGCGGCGGGCGGTGCGGACGAGCGGATGCCGCGCGCGCTGGCCGCGGCCAGCGCCGTGGGATGGATGCGCTCGGAAATGTCGACACCGACCGTGCGCGGACGGCGCACCACGAACAGCCGCCCGAGGCCGAAGAAGGTGCCGATTGCCGGCGCCTCGGCGTCGGTGACGAAGCGTGTCCGCCAGAGCGCGGGCAGCGGCAGGCCCGCCGCTTCCGCCTCGCCCAGCATCCAGACGAGCGGGATGTTCGACAGCGGCCGCGCGGGCGAATACCCCACGAGTTGCCCGCCCACGTCGCCGTGCGAACCGCGGAACCACACCTGAATCACATCGCCCGCCGCCTTGTCCGGGGAAACCGACCACAGAAGCGGCGCGTAGACCTGCCGCGTCTCGTCCAGCGCGAGCGCATGGCGCGCGATCCGCGTCGAAGGCATCGGCGCGCGGGAATGGAGCGGCTGCGGCCGCGGCACCACCTGCCGCAGGACCGGCCAGCGCAGCCCGAGGTCGCGCACGGTGTCGTAGGCTCCGAGGAAATCCACCGTGACACCGTCGTGGCAGCGCGCGGCACGAAGTGCCCGCGCCTCCGTCCCTTCCGGAGCCTCGCTGTAGACCCGCCAGACCCGTTCGAGCGTCTCCTCGTCGACCTGGGCTGCGCGCAGGAGGCCCACGCGGTCGATCATGCCGGCGAGCAGCCGCACGGCATACGCGCCGCGGGAATAGCCCATCAGCACGATCCGGTCGCCCGGCTGCCAGTTGCGCGCAAGGAACAGGTAGGCGCGTTTCGCCTGCCGGTGCAGCCCGATCCCCGCCATCACCTCGTGCGCGCGCCGGATTCCGCGCCACTGGATGCCGGGTTCGTAGTAGACTGAAACCGGCAGCTCGTGCGCCTCGTCCGTGAGCAGCCGGTAGGTGAGACCGACGTTGGTCTCGTGGCCCCGGCGGAGGGAGGACATCGTGCCGTCGAGGAGCACGACATGGGCCTGCGGCGGGCGAGCCTCCGGCAAGCGGGGCGGTCGTGACCGGTAGCCCGCAAGCCTCGTCCAGAGCGCCCTACTCCGCAGCAATCCTCCGTTCCCCCTCGTTCAGCATCGCCCAGACCCGCGAAGGCGTGAATGGCATGTCCACCTGCCGTATGCCGAGGTCCCACAGCGCGTCCTGCACTGCATTGGCAACGGCAGCCAGCGCACCCACCGTTCCGGCCTCGCCGCAGCCCTTCATGCCCAGCGGATTCATGATCGACGGCACCGGTACGGAATGGAACGCCACGAATGGCGTATCGGTTGCACGCGGCATGCCGTAATCCATGAAGGTCGCGGTCAGAAGCTGCCCGGTCTCGTCGAAGACCACGTGTTCGCTGATCGCCTGCCCGATCCCCTGCGCGACACCGCCGTGGACCTGTCCCTCGGCCAGCATCGGGTTCATCAGGTTCCCGAGATCGTCCACGACGGTGTATTTCACGACCCGCGTCTCGCCCGTCTCCCGGTCGATCTCAACCTCTGCCACGTGGCAACCATTGGGGTAGGAGCGGCCCGGCAGCTTCTCGTGCTTCGTGACCTTCGTGAGCTCGGCGCGGCCGGCCGCCCGCGCCTTGTCGGCAGCCTCGGGCAGCGTGACCACGACGTTGGAGCCGGGCGAGCGGAACACGCCCTCCTCCGCGTCGAAGGCGACGTCGCGATCGTCGAGGTCTTCGGCGACGAACTCCGTCAACCCGCCGATCAACGCGTCGCCGGCGACCCGCATGGCAAGGCCCTGCACGGTGACCGAACGCGACCCGCCCGTGCCGCCGCCGGTCTTGATGAGGTCGCTGTCGCCCTGCACGATCTCGATCTTCTCAAGCGGCAGTCCCGTCTGGTCGTGAAGAAGCTGGGCGTAGACCGTCTCGTGCCCCTGCCCGTTCGACTGGGTGCCGACGTAGACCTTCGCGCCGCCATCCTCCGTCAGTTCGATCGTTGCCGTCTCGTCCGGCGCGCCAAGGATCGATTCGATGTAGTAGCAGACGCCAAGGCCACGCAGCCTGCCTTGCGCGAACGAGCCAGCGCGCCGGTCCTCGAAGCCCGCGATGTCGGCCTCCTCGATCGCGCGGTCGAGCAAGCGCGAGAAGTCTCCCACGTCGTAGAGTTCACCCGTGGCAGTCTTGTATGGAAACTGATCGGGCCGGATGAAATTCTTGCGGCGCAGCTCCAGCGGGTCCAGGCCCAGTTCGCGCGCGGCATGGTCCATGGCGCGCTCGAGCGCGTAGATCGCCTCGGGCCGTCCGGCGCCCCGGTAGGCGTCGACCTGGGTGGTGTTCGTGTAGATTCCGCGGTTGCGGAAGTAGACCGTCTGCACGTCGTAGGTGCCGGTCAGCACCTTCGAGAACAGCGTCGACTGGATGTTCTGCCCGAACTGCGAGTTGTAGGCGCCGAGGTTCGACAGGCTGTCCGCCTTGTAGGCCGTCAACCGGTAGTCCTCGTCGAAACCCATCGTGCAGGTCACGTCGAGATCGCGGCCGGCATTGTCCGACAGCATCGACTCGGTCCGCTCGCCCATCCAGTGCACCGGACGCTTCAGGTCGCGGGCGGCCAGCGCCACGAAGAAATGCTCGGGATAACGCTGCCCCTTCATGCCGAAGCCACCGCCCACGTCGGGGTTGGTGATGCGGATGTCGTCCTCGGAAACGCCGAACCAGCCCACGAGGTCGGCCTTGTGGCCCCAGACGCCCTGGCCGTTGATCGCCACGTGAAGGCGGTCGCCCTCCAGTTCCGCCCAGGTGCCGCGCGGCTCGAGGCTGTTGGCGATCACGCGGTTGTCGCGGGTGGTCAGCGTCACGACATGGGCCGACGATTTCAGCGCGGCCTCGGTCGCCTCCTCGTCGCCGATGGCCCAGTCGTAGGCCACGTTGTCGGGCGCAACGTCGTGGATGGGGTCGCCGCCCGGCGCGATGTCGAGCTTCGCCGGCAGGTCGTCGACGTCGAAGAGGATCAGTTCGGCCGCGTCCCGCGCCTGCGCGAGCGTCTCTGCCACCACGAAAGCCACCGGCTCGCCCACGTAGCGCACGCGGCCCTCGGCGAGGATCGGGCGCACCGGGGCCGCGCCCTTCGTGCCGTCGCGGTTGGGCACGACCGAGCCCTTCATCGCGTTGGCAAGGCCGCGTTCGGCGATCTCGGCGGCGGTGTAGACGGCCACGACGCCCGGCGCCTCCCGCGCGTCCGACACGTCGAGCTCGGTGATCTCGCCGTGCGCCATGGAGGAGCGCAGGACGAAGCCCCGCAGCGCGCCCCCGGGCACCGTATCGTCGATGTAGCGCCCGTGTCCGGTCAGGAACCGTGTGTCCTCGAGCCGCTTCACCGGCTGGCTGGAGCCGAATTTCGTCATGTCCCGCACCCCTGTCTGCACCGGTCTGTCATGGGCGGAGCTTAGGCGCAGCCGCGGCGGAGTCCAGAGCCGGCCTGCCTCTCCCCAAGGCTCGGGGCAGGGGCCAGCCGCAAGCGCCGTGGCCGTTGAACCGGGTGACGGTCGCCGTCGAAGAGGCGCCCGCGCCGCCGAATATCCGGACCACGCCCGGGTCCGCACCCTAGACGGTCAGGCCCTCCGGCTCGGGCAACCCGTTCGCGCGCGCGCAGGCCGTCAGCGTGTTGGCCAGAAGACAGGCGATGGTCATGGGTCCCACCCCGCCCGGCACCGGCGTGACCGCCCCCGCCATCTCGACGACGCTGTCGAAATCCACGTCGCCCACGAGCCTTGTCTTCGCGGCGTCCTCCGGATGAGGCACGCGGTTGATGCCCACGTCGATCACCGTCGCCCCGGGCTTCACCCAGTCTCCGGGGATCATCCGCGGCCGGCCGACGGCGGCCACGAGGATGTCCGCCCGCCGGCAGACCGCGCCCAGGTCCCGCGTCCGGCTGTGCGCGATCGTCACCGTGCAGCTCTCGCCAAGCAGCAACTGCGCCATGGGCTTGCCCACGATGTTCGACCGGCCGACGACGACCGCCTCCATCCCCGACAGATCGCCGTGATGGTCGCGCATATATTCTATCCTTAGTCCCACATCGGTTACG
>CAZUVG010000089.1:0-9177 GCA_964623765.1 uncultured Roseicyclus sp. | reverse complement strand
AAGGTCGAGATGCGGAAAACGGCCGTGTTCCCCTCCAGCCGCGAGCGCACGGCCGTCAGGCGGATACGGTCGCGCGTGATGCTGATGTCGAACGGCTCTTCCTCGCCCTCGCGGACGACCGTTATCGTGATCTCCGAGCCGACGGGGCCGCGCATCAGGTCCACCGCCTGCTCGAGCGTCAGGCCCAGGAGCGCCTCGCCGTCCACGTGCGTGATGAAGTCGCCGGCCTCGACGCCGGCCTCCATGGCTGGCGTGTCGTCCATCGGCGTGATGACACGGACGAAGCCGTCCTCCTGCGTCACCTCGATGCCAAGGCCGCCGAACTCCCCGCGGGTCTGGACCTGCATCGAGTCGAAGTCGCGTGGCGGCAGGTAGCTCGAATGCGGATCGAGCGAGGTCAGCATGCCGTTGATGGCCGCCTCGATCAGCTCGGCCTCGTTCACGTCCTCGACGTAGTTGGAGCGGATGCGCTCGAAGACGTCGCCGAACAGGTCGAGCTGTTCGTAGACCGAGGCGTTGCGCGCCTCCTCCTGCGCAAGGAGCGGCCCGGCCACCTGCGTACTGAGCAGGACGCCGCCCGCGATCCCACCGACTGCCGCCACGATCAGCTTTCTCATCTGGTATGTCCCTTGCGTCATGCGTCTTCGAACCTTGCGTCCGTCCCGGGTGCACGCCACGGGCGCCCTCGACGCGCTACTCTAATGCGAACCAGTCCGCCGGGTCCACCGGCCGGCCGTCCTCCCTCACCTCCACGTAGAGAGACTCGGAAAGAACGGCTCCGCCGGCCTCGGCGGCGGGCAGGATCAGGTCGTCCGCGGTGCCCTCGGGGCTCGGCATGAGGCCCAGCGGAGTGTCCCCCGGCACCAGCTGTCCGGCCTCGACGAGGACATCGCCAAGCCCGGCCATGACCAGAAGATAGTCGGCCTCGGGCTCGATGATAATGACATTTCCGTAATCGAGGAGCGGCCCGGCATACCGCACCGATGCCGGCCATGGCGCGGTCACCAGCGCGCGGGGGCGGGTGGCCAGCACAAGCCCCGGCCGCGCGATGCCTGCCGCGTCCGCCTCGCCGTAGCCGCGCAGCACCGTGCCAAGGACGGGCAGCGGCAACGCGCCGCGCGCCTCGGCGAAGTCCGGAATGTCGTCGGGCGCGGCGGACGGGAGGGCGCGGAGCCGTTCGGCGAAGGCGTCGAGCGAGGTCGCGTTCTGCTGAAGCGCCCGCATCGCGGCGGCGTCGAGCGCGAAGGGCGCGGGCAGGTCGCGCCGCTCCGCGATCGCCTGCGACAACTCCGCCCGCGCCCGCTGGATGCCGGCAAGCCCGGCCTCGAGCTGCGCAAGTGCCGCGTCCTGCACCGCCCGCAACGCCGCGAGCTCCTCCAGCTGCCGACGCAGCGCCTGCGCCTCGCGGGCGACCGCAGGCGTCACCTCGGCCACGACCATGCCGGCCCGCGCCGTGCCGAGCGGACCCTCGGGATGCAGGAGAAGCGAGGGAGCGGGCGTGGCCTGCATCATCTGCAGGACAGACACAAGCCGCGACAGGCGCGCGCGCTCGGCCTCGAAGACCATCAGGATGGAGCGTTCCCGCAGGACGGCCTGCCGCACGCCCTCGCGCAGCGCGAGCAGCCCCTCCTCGTAGGCGCGAACCGTCTGCGTCAGCGCCTCCACGCGGTCGCGCGCGCCCCCGGCCTCGGCCAGCGCGGTGGCCGCCGCCTGCAGCATGCCCGCGGCGCGTCCGGCGGCCTCTGCCGCATCGGCCTCCGCCTGCGCGGGTTCACGCGTCGCCAGCCCGAGAAGCAGCGCCACGATCACGGCAAGCCGCCTCATGCGATCAGGCTTTCCCCGGTCATCTCGGGCGGCGGGTCGAGCCGCATCAGCTGCAGGAGCGTCGGCGCCAGGTCGGCGAGCTTGCCGCCGCGCAGCCGCGCGCCTGCAGGCCCGCCCACGAGGATCACGGGCACCGGGTTCAGCGTGTGCGACGTGTGCGGCCCGCCGGTCTTCGGGTCCAGCATCGTCTCGCAATTGCCGTGGTCTGCCGTGACGATCATCGCGCCACCCGCCTTCTCCATTGCGGTAAGCGCACGGCCAAGGCCCTCGTCCACCGCCTCGCAGGCCCGGATCGCGGCCTGCAGATCGCCGGTATGGCCCACCATGTCGGGATTGGCATAGTTCACCACGATCAGGTCGTAGCCCTTGCCGATCGCCTCCACCAGCCGGTCCGAGACCTCGCCCGCGCTCATCTCGGGCGCGAGATCGTAGGTCGCGACCCTCGGCGAGGGCGCCATGTAGCGGTCCTCCCCCTCTTCGGGCGTTTCCTTGCCGCCGTTGAGAAAGAAGGTGACGTGGGGATACTTCTCTGTCTCGGCGAGGCGGAACTGCTTCAGCCCGTGCCGCGCGACCCAGGCGCCCAGCGTGTTGACAACGGGCCGCTTGGGATAGGCCGCCTCCATGAAGCGGTCGTGCTCGGTAGAGTAGTCCACCATGCCGAGCAGCGTGAGCGCGGGCCGGGCGGACACGTCGAACTCCGCGAAATCCGGCTGGCCCAGCGCGCGCAGGATCTGCCGCGCGCGGTCGGCCCGGAAGTTGAGGCAGAAGACCCCGTCGCCGTCGCGCATCCCCGTGTAGTCGCCGATCACCCGGGGCTTCAGGAACTCGTCGGTCTCGCCGGCGGCGTAGCTGGCCGCCACGGCCTCCTCCGCCGTGTCCGCCCGCGTGCCCTGCCCCTCGGCCATCGCGCGGTAGGCGGCCTCGATCCGGTCCCAGCGGTTGTCGCGGTCCATGGCGAAGTAGCGCCCGATCACGGTGCCGATCCGCGCGCCTTCGGGCAGCCTGTCGTCCAGATAGGGGATGAAGCCGTCCGCCGATTTCGGCGCCACGTCGCGCCCGTCGGTGATGGCATGGACGGTGACGGGCACGCCCGCCTCGACGATCATCCGCGCCGCGGCGAGGATGTGGTCGACGTGGCCATGCACCCCCCCGTCGGAGGCGACGCCGAAGAGATGCGCTGTCCCCCCGCTCTCCTTCATCCGGTCGATGAAACGCAGGATGGCCTCGTTGTCGAAGAAACTGCGATCCTCGATCGCGAGGTCGATCATGCCGAGGTCCATCGCGACCACGCGGCCCGCGCCTATGTTGGTATGGCCGACCTCGGAATTGCCCATCTGGCCCTCGGGCAGCCCTGCGGCCCGGCCATGCGTCGTGAGCGTCGCGTTCGGGCACTCGGCCATGAGCCGGTCGAAGGTCGGCGTATTCGCGAGATACGGGGCATTGTCGGCCTGTGTCGGGCCGATACCCCAGCCATCGAGGATGCAGAGAACGACCGGTCGGGGCGGCGCGGGCATGGGTGCGATCCTTCTGTGGGGGCGCGGCCCGTTCTAGTCAGCCCGGCCCGGAGCCGCAAGGAAGCCGGACGCTTCGCCCCCGCGGCCGGCATGCGGGCCCGCCGGGTTTGCTTCATACTTGCGGCTCGGCACAAGGGCATCACGCACGGTGATAGGGACTGCCCGCGAGGATCGAGGCGGCGCGGTAAAGCTGCTCGGCGAGCATTGCGCGGGCCAGCATGTGCGGCCAGACCATCGCGCCGAAGGAGATCGACCGGTCCGCCGCGGCGCGCACCGCGGGGTCCAGTCCGTCCGCCCCGCCGATCGCGAAGACGAGGTCCCTGCGCCCGGCGTCGCGCTCCCGCGCGATGGCCTCGGCAAATCCGGGGCTGGTCATGCTGCGCCCCCGCTCGTCGAGAGCCCAGAGCGCGGCGCCGTCGGGCACGGCGGCCAGGATCAGTCGCGCCTCGGCCTGGGGTCCGCCGCCCCTGCGGTCCTCGACCTCCGTCACGCTGCCGAGGCCGAGGCCCAGCCCGCGACCGGTCTTTTCCAACCGCGCGAGGTAATCGTCGATCAGGTCACGCTCGGGGCCGCCGCGGAGACGGCCCACGGCCGCGATGTGCATGCGCATCGAGACGGTGGCCTAGCGGGCGGAGGCGCCCGCCGGCATCCACATTTTCTCGAGCTGGTAGAAGTCGCGCACTTCCGGGCGGAAGACGTGGACGATCACGTCGCCCGCATCGATCAGCACCCAGTCGCCCACATCCTTGCCCTCGACCTTGCAGCCGATACCGTGGTCCTGCTTGAGCCGCTCGACGAGTTTCTCCGAGATCGCCGCCACCTGCCGGGAGGAGCGGCCGGAGGCCACCACCATCCAGTCGGCGACGGAGGACTTGCCGCGCAGGTCGATACGCGCGATGTCCTCGGCCTTGTCGTCTTCGAGGGAAGAAAGAACACGCTCCAGCAGCGCTTCGCTGTCGAGGGCGTCGTCGTAAGGCGCCTTCCGCGCCGTGGTGGCCGGTGTCGCCACCGCCTGGGTCGGTCCGGTCAGGACTCAGTCCTCCATGGTTGCGCGCCGCACATGGCCCCGGCGCCGGGCATGTGTCTAATGTAGCATCGCCCCCGCATCGTCTCAATGTCCGCGTCCGCGAACGCCGGCAAACCGTTGTATCCCTCAAACAAAAAGGACCGCCCCCGAGGGGACGGCCCGTGTTCCGTCGCTGCCTGCCATCAGGCGGCGAGCGCGGCCTGCGGCGGCTGGGCGCGGAAATGCTTGTGCGCCAGCATCCAGACCAGGGCGATCATGGCCAGCTGCAGCGCGATCGCGACGGCCGAGATGGCCCAGTAGGCGGCCGAGAACTGGGCGACGAGGCCCGCGGCCACGAGGCCCTTGTTCAGCCAGAAGTGCGTCATGACCGACAGCGCCACGCCCGGGCAGACCAGCGCGTAGGAGCCGGCCGACGTCTCCGGGCCCGTAACGAAGCGGGCGAGATAACCCACGCGGGACAGGACGGCGAGGCCGAAGAGGGCGAAGGCGACCTGAACCGACAGGATCTGCGTCAGCATCATCAGCGTCTCGCCGGCGCCCGAATCCACGCCGAAATGGACGTGCAGGCCGTGGTTCTGCCGCATCAGCGCGATGCCGACGACGGTCAGGATCGGGATGACCACCATCAGCGTCGGCGCAGCCTCGACGTTGACGCCGTTCTCCAGCATCGGGCGGACAGACATGACCAGCACGATCAGCGCCAGCACGACGGCGCTGACGATGAAGAAGGTCGACAGCACGAGGCTCGTGCCCGCGATCAGCACGCTTTGCGACATGGCGGCCGGTGCGGCGAGGCCTACACCGATCATCGACAGCGCGAAGGCCGGCAGCATCTGCGCGAAGGAGTTGTTGGCCGAGCAGCTGAAGCCGCCCGATTGCAGCCGCGCCCCGACGAAATGGCCCAGTTCGCGGAAGGCGACGTAACCGATGGCAAGGAAGGCCACCATCGCGGCGGGAAAGAGGTATTCGACGATGCTCCAGAGGCCCGGCACGAAGGTCAGGCCCAGGACGAAGCCCACGTTCACGGTCATGGCGAGTGCCAGCGGCATGGCGAGCACCTGGGAGCCCGCGTTCGACTTCGCGAAGGCCTCGTAGGCATCCGACCGGCGGAAGGCCGCGAACTTGCGCAGGTTGAAGACCAGAAGCTTGACGTTGAGGAAGGCGAAGACGGCGATGCCCGCCATGGCGGCCAGCACCATCGCCTGCTCGATCAGGCTGCCGCCGGCGAGCACGGCCCAGTTGTCCTCGAAGATCGGCACGGGCTGCCCGGGATGCGGCACCCAGAACATCAGGTACATGAAGAAGGTGACGGCGAGGCCGCCCGCCCCCAGCGAGGCGAGGAAGTAGAGCGGCGAATACTTGGTTTCGGCGTGTGACATGGGACACCTCTTGATTGGCATTGCAAACTAAATGCCATGTCATTCTTCCGGATTCAATGCACAGTTCGTCGCACCCTCTCCGTGTTGTGTGCGGAAATGTGGGATGTCGAACCGCAATATCTGCGCGCGGGCGCAATATCTTGGGGATAATGGCACTGGTTTCGGCAGATGCGGCGGGGTATCGATTGACTTGAGTGCCCCGCGCCACCGACACTGCGCGACCAACGGTGGCGAGAAACTCCGGGGCGGCGCGCGTGCGGTTCAACAGGCTCAGGCTCAACGGCTTCAAGTCCTTCGTGGACCCGACCGACCTCGTCATCGCCGAGGGGCTGACCGGGGTCGTCGGCCCCAATGGTTGCGGCAAGTCCAACCTGCTCGAAGCCCTGCGATGGGTGATGGGGGAGAATCGCCCCACCGCCATGCGCGGCGAGGGTATGGAGGACGTGATCTTCGCCGGTGCGGCCACCCGGCCCGCCCGCGGTTTCGCAGAGGTGCATGTCCAGATCGACAATACCCAGCGGCTCGCACCCGCGGGCTTCAACGACGCCGACCAGATCGACATCGTCCGCCGGATCACGCGGGATGCCGGCTCCGCGTACAAGCTCAACGGCAAGGACGTGCGCGCGCGCGACGTGCAGATGCTGTTCGCCGATGCGGCAACGGGCGCGCATAGTCCTGCGCTCGTCCGGCAGGGGCAGATCGCGGAGCTCATCAACGCCAAGCCCAGGAACCGCCGCCGCGTGCTGGAGGATGCCGCGGGAATCGCCGGCCTCTACCAGCGCCGCCACGAAGCCGAGTTGAAGCTGCGCGCGGCCGAGCAGAACCTCGCGCGGGTGGACGACGTGCTGGAGAGCCTCGCGGGACAGCTCGCCACGCTGGCGCGTCAGGCAAAGCAGGCCGCGCGCTACCGCGCCATCGGGGCCGAGCTTCGGCAGGCCGAGGGGCTGCTGTTGTGGCTGCGCTGGCGCGATGCCGATGTTGCGCGCCTGGCGGCAGAGGACGTGCTGCGCGCGGCGCTGTCCGACGCCACACGGGCCGAGGCCGCCGCGCGCGCTGCTGCAGCCGCGCGCGAGAAGGCGGAGGAGGCCCTGCCCGCCCTGCGCGAGGAGGAGGCCATCGCCGCCGCCGTGTTGCAGCGCCTGTCGGTCGAGCGCGACACGCTGGAGGCCGAGGCTGCCCGCGCGGCCGAGGCGGTCGCGACGCTCGAGGCCCGCATCGAGCAACTCTCCCGCGACATCGAGCGGGAGGGCGCGCTGAACGCCGACGCGGGCGAGACGATCGCCGCGCTGGAGGCGGAGGCGGAGGACCTGACCGGGGCGGCCGAGGGCCACGAGGCTGCACTGGCCGGGGCCGAGGCCGCTGCGACCGAAGCCAACGACATCCTCGGCGAGCGGGAAGGCGCGCTCGCCGCCGAAACCGAGGCGCAGGCCGACCTGGCCGCCCGGCACCAGGAAGCCGACCGCCGCATCGCGGAGGCCGCCCGCGCCCGTGCCCGCCACGACGCGGAGGCGACAAAGGCCGCCGAGGCCGCCCGCGACGGCGTGGAACGGCTCGCGGCGCTCACGCGCGATCTCGACTCGGCTAGCGCGGCGCTGGAGGCTGCAACCGACCTTGCCGCCCGCGCCGAGGAGACGGTTGCCGAGACCGAAGTCGCGCGCGCCGAGGCCGAGACGGAGGAGGCGACCGCCCGCACCGCCCGGTCCGAGGCCGAGGGCCGCGCCGGCACCCTGGCTGCGGAGGTCCATGCGCTGGCCCGCCTGCTCGACCGCGAGCGCGGCGCCGAGGATGCCATCGTCGACCGGATCGAGGTCGACCGCGGCTTCGAGGCAGCGCTCGGCGCCGCGTTGTCCGAGGACCTGAACGCCCCGCCTGCCACATACCCCGGTGGCACCGGCTGGTCAGACCTGCCACCCTGCGAACCCACTCCCGCCCTGCCCGAAGGCGCCGAGGCGCTCGGCCCCCGTGTCCGCGCGCCCGCGGAGCTTGCCCGCCGCCTGTCGCAGATCGGCGTGGTCGAGCCGGCCGACGGCCCGCGCCTGCAGCCACTCCTCGGCCCCGGCCAGCGCCTCGTCAGCCGCGCGGGCGATCTCTGGCGCTGGGACGGCTACTCGGTCGCGGCCGGCGACGCGGTTTCGGGCGCGGCCCGCCGCCTCGAACAGCAGAACCGCCTGGCCGAACTGTCCGCCGAGGCCGCCGAGGTGGAGGCCCGCGCAACCGAGGCCCGCGAGGCGCACGAGGTCTGGGCCGCGCGCCTCCGCGACCTCACCGAGGCCGACCGCGATGCCCGCAAGGCCCGCCGCGATGCCGAATCGCGTCTCGCGGAGGCGAGCCGCGCGCGCACCCGCGCCGAGACGGAACGCGCCAGCGTCGACCAGAAGCTCGACACCCTGCGCGAGACTGCCCGCCGCCACGCGGCGGAGGCCGAGAGCGCGCGCACGGCGGAGGCGGAGGCCCGCACGGCGAAGGCGGGGCTCGAGGATCTGGACGCGCTCCGCGCCCGGCTCGCCGACACGCGCACCACGGTCGAGGCGGCGCGGATGACCATGCTTGCCCGCCGCGCCGCCCATGACGAACTCAAGCGGGAGGGCGAACTGCGCGACCGCCGTCTCGGCCGCATCGCCGAGGAAATCGAAGGCTGGCGCGCTCGCCTCGCCTCGGCCGAGACTCGGCTCGCCGACCTGCGGCGCCGCAAAGAGGAGGCCGGGGAACAGCTGGATGCCGCGCGCGGGAAGCCGGACGAGATCGCGACCAGCCGCGACGCTCTGTCGGAACGAATAGAAGAGGCCGAGCGCCGCCGCACCGCCGCCATCGAGGCGCTGACCGCCGCCGAGCGCGCCCATGCCGAGGCGCAGGGCGCGGAGCGTGTCGCCGAGCGCGCCGCGTCCCAGGCGCGCGAGGGGCGCGCCGCCGCCGAAGCCCGGCGCGACGCCGCGGGTGATGCCGTCGCAACCGCTGCCGCCCGCATCGCCCAGGAGCACGAGACCACGCCCGGGGCACTGCGCGAGCGCCTCGGCGATCTGCCGGACCCGCTGCCGCGCGCCGATGCCGTGGAGACCGACGTGCACCGCCTGCGCCGGCAGCGCGACGCGCTGGGCGCCGTGAACCTGCGCGCCGAGGAAGACGCGAAGACGGTCGAGGAGGAACATGCGCTGCTGACCCGCGAGAAGGAGGACCTCGAGGAGGCGATCGCGAAGCTCCGCTCCGGCATCGCCTCGCTCAACCGAGAGGGGCGCACGCGGCTGCTGGCCGCTTTCGAGCAGGTGAACGCCAATTTCACGAAGCTCTTCACGCATCTTTTCGGCGGCGGCGAGGCGCGGCTGGTACTGGTGGAATCGGACGATCCGCTGGAAGCCGGTCTCGAGATCCTGTGCCAGCCGCCGGGCAAGAAGCTGTCGACCCTGTCGCTCCTGTCCGGCGGCGAGCAGACGCTGAC
>CAZUVG010000088.1:0-9205 GCA_964623765.1 uncultured Roseicyclus sp. | reverse complement strand
CCGGTCGGTCGCGCGGCAGGTGGCCGAACACGCTGCGCCGGGCATGCCCGTGGCCGTCTGCGCCAAGGGCATCGAGGCCGAGACCGGCCTGCTGATGACGCAGGTGGCCGAGGAGGAGCTTGGCCCGCGCCCGGTCGGCTGCGTCTCGGGCCCGACCTTTGCGCGGGAAACGGCGCTGGGGCATCCGACGGCCGCGACCGTGGCCTTTCCCTTTGCCTATGCCGACCGGCTGAGCCCGGCCGAAAGCCCGGCGGTGCGGCTGGCCGTGTCGCTGTCGACCGAGAGTTTCCGGGCCTATGTCTCGGACGATCTTGTCGGGGTCGAGATCGGCGGCGCGGTCAAGAATGTCATCGCCATCGCCTGCGGCGTGATGACCGGCGCGGGCTTTGCCGAGAACACGCGCGCCGCCCTGATCACCCGCGGCCTCGACGAGATGAAGGCGCTCGCCGAGGCGCTGGGCGGACGGCGCGAGACGGTCACGGGCCTTTCGGGGATCGGCGACCTGACGCTCACCTGCTCGAGCCCCACGTCGCGGAACATGTCGCTTGGCATGCAGCTTGGCGCCCGTGTTCCGCGGGCCGAGTGCTTCGACGGCCGGCCCGTCGTCGTCGAGGGCGAGGTGAACGCGAAATCCGTCACCGATCTCGCTCGCCGCCTCGGCGTCTCGATGCCCATCTGCGAGGCGGTGCGGGCCATTCTTCACGACGGCGCCGACCTCGGCGTCACCTTCGCCCAGCTCTGGGCCCGGCCAATCGAGGCCGAGCCTCGGGCGATGGATCTATCCTTCAACCATCCGGCCTCCGACGCGGCGGTCCGGCAATTTGCAGAAAGGTTCGCATGACCCATATCGATCAGGTTCAGAACAACGACGACATGTCCGGCAAGGCGCTCGTCCTTGCCACCGACCTCGACGGCACGTTCCTCGGCGGCTCGGATGCCTCGCGCCAGCGGCTCTACTCCTGGATCGAGGACAACCGAGAGAATGTCGGCCTGATCTTCGTCACCGGGCGCGACCCGGGCTTCATTCGCAACCTCACCCGGAAGGAGGGCGTGCCGCGACCCGACTACGTCGTGGGCGACGTGGGCACCACCATCGCGCGGGTCGATCTCGACCACATGCTCTCGCCCATCGCCGAACTCGAGGCCGAGATCGCCGAGAAATGGGGCGAGGCCAATGGCCGCGTTCAGGCTGCGCTGCACTCCGTGCCCGGCCTGAGCCTCCAGTCCACCGGCTTCCGTTACCGCGTGAGCTACGACATGGATCCCGAGCGCTTCGATCAGCGCGCGCTCGACATCGTCGCCGACCTCGGCCTCGACGCGCTGATATCGGCCGACCGCTTCTTCGACGTGCTGCCCAAGGACGTCTCCAAGGGTCCCTCGCTTCTGCGGCTGCTGTCGCATCTGGGCGTGGAAAACCACCGCACGCTCGTCGCGGGCGACACGCTCAACGACCTGTCGATGCTGTCGCTCGGCCTGCCCGCCGTCGCCGTCGGCAATTCCGAGCCGGCGCTCGTGGAGCAGCTCAAGGAGCAGGAGCACGTCCACTTCGCCCGCGGCGAGGGCGCTGCCGGCATCGCCGAGGCGATCCTGAAACTCGACGTATTCCGCCGCGACGCGGCCTGAACCCGAAAGGAGCATCCATGCCATCCGATCTGGTCATCGTCTACCACCGCCAGCCCTACGAGGAAGTCGTCGAGGACGGGAAGGTCGTCCTGAAGGAGAACAAGAGCCCCAACGGCATCGTCCCCACGCTCAAGAGCTTCTTCGGCTCCGTCGACCACGGTGCCTGGATCGCGTGGAAGCTCGCCGAGGACCCGTCGAACCCGGATTTCGAGCAGGTCATCGAGATCGAGGACGCCTACGGCACGTACTCGGTTTCCCGCCTGCCGCTCTCGGCACACCAGGTGCGGGAGTTCTACCACGTGACGTCCAAGGAGGCGTTCTGGCCGATCCTCCACTCCTTCAAGGAGCGCTACAACTACGACCCCGTGGACTGGCCCAACTTCCGAGAGGTGAACTGGGCCTTCGCCGAGGCCGCGGCCGCCGAGGCCGCGCCGGGGGCGCTCGTCTGGGTGCACGACTACAACCTCTGGCTCGTGCCGGGCTACCTGCGAAAGCTGCGCCCCGACGTGCGCATCGCCTTCTTCCACCACACGCCCTTCCCGGCCGCGGACATGTTCAACGTCCTGCCGTGGCGGAAGGAGATCGTGGAGAGCCTGCTGGCCTGCGACGACGTGGGCTTCCAGATCCCGCGGCACGCCTCGAACTTCGTTTCCGTCGCGCGCAGCCTGTTCGACGTCTCGACGGTCGAGCGCAGGGAGGTGCCGGCCAAGTGGCTGGGCGAGGGAACCGCGCTGACCGAGCGGGTCGTGCCCACGAAGCTGAACTACGGCGGACGCGAGGTTGCGATCAGCGTGAACCCGGTGGGCGTGGACGTGACCTACATCGAGGAGAACGCCCGCTCCGAGACCGCCATCGCCAAGGCGCAGGGCATCCGCGAGGATCTCGGGGAGACGCAGCTCGTGCTCTCCGTCGGCCGCACGGACTACACCAAGGGGGGCATCGAGCAGCTCGAGAGCTTCGAGCGTGTGCTGGAAGCCAATCCGCACCTCATCGGCAAGGTGCGCCTGATGCACGTCTCGGTCTCGGCCAACCGGAACATGAGCGCCTACGAGAACGTCCAGAACGACATCGAGCAGACCGCTGGCCGCATCAACGGGCGCTTCGGGACCTTCGACTGGCAGCCTATCGCGCTGATCTCCCGCGCGATTCCCTTCGTGGAACTCGTGTCCTACTACATGGCTGCCGATGTGGCCTGGATCACGCCGCTCGCCGACGGGATGAACCTCGTCTGCAAGGAATTCGCGGCCTCCCGCCTCGACGGGGACGGGGTGCTGGTCCTGTCGGAATTCGCCGGCGCCGCGGTGGAACTGGGCGACGCGGTGACCGCCAACCCGTTCTCCCACCGCTCGATGGACAGCGCCATCCTCGCCGCGCTCGCCATGCCCGAGGAGGAGCGGCGCGGCCGCATGGCGGGCTTGCGCGCCGCTGTGCGCGACACCGACGTGCGCCGTTGGTCGCCGGGCAGCCTGTCGCTCGCCCGAACGGCCGTGGCGCCCGCGGCCTGAACGGCACAATGTCCGTGGTAGTCGATCAACGCGGCCCTCGGGCGGGGCCGCGTGTTCGTTCGTGCCCCAAGGCGACGTCTCGGGCCTGAAGCGGCGCGCGATTGTTCCATGATTCGAGACATTTGCGGCGGCGACACTGGTCACGGCTGAACAAGATATCCCGAAATGAGACAGGATTGGCGCAACGATAGGGCGAGAGCGGCACACGGCTGCCGCGCATTCGCCGAAATCGGGCAGCCGCCGTCCCGGGGGCGCCGCCAAAAGACCCGATATGAACCGTCGATTTACGCCGTGCAGCCCTCCCGCTGCGTCTGACGGCCCTCCGTGCGCATCGCGGAATGACGCCACGCATTGGTCACATTGTGCTCGCGAAAATGGACCATTCGGTGGCGTAGACAATAGGGCGGTGCGCTCCGGCGCGACTTTCCTGTGGGATCCCGATTCACGCCTTGGTCATGCAACGCTCTGGTTCATACGGCGACGAATTGCCCCCCGGTGCAAAGCTCTGCAGCGGGCAGTACACGGTCGAACGCTACCTGAACTCCGGCGGGTTCGGCGTCACCTACCTCGCGCGGGACAGCCTCGGGCGGCAGGTTGTCATCAAGGAATGCTTCCCCTCGGCGATGGTCTGTCGCGTGGACCACATCGTCCAGCCGCGCACCCGCGGCAATGACGAGGAATTTGCCGCGATCCTCGAGCTCTTCGAGAAGGAGGCGCGCGCGCTCGCCGCGCTTCAGCATCCCTTCATCGTGGGCGTGCACCAGTTCTTCCGCGACAACGGCACCGCCTACATGGCGATGGACTACGTCGCCGGGCAGACGCTGCTCGACCTTATCGAGAACGAGCCCGGCCGCCTCGGTCCCGCCGAGGTCAGGACGCTGCTGAACCAGATCCTCGAGGCGCTGGACTACATCCATGCCCACGACATCCTGCATCGCGACATCTCGCCCGACAACATCCTGATCGACGCCGAGAACCTGCCGGTCCTGATCGACTTCGGTGCCGCCCGCGAGAGCGCCACGCGCGTCTCGCGCGTCCTGTCCAAGGTGCTGACGGTCAAGGACGGATACTCGCCGCAGGAATTCTACCTCGCGGGATCCGATCACGCCTATTCGAGCGACCTCTACGCGCTCGCGGCCACCTTCTACCACGTGGTGGGCGGCAAGGCTCCACCGTCGAGCCATTCCCGCCTCGCCGCGACCGCGCGGGAGAAGCGCGATCCGCTCGAGCCGCTGGGCGAGATCGAGGGCTACGACGATCATTTCCTCGGTGCGATCAACCGCTGCCTCAGCGTCTTTCCCAAGGATCGCATCCAGAGCGCCGCGGCCTGGCGCGACCTGATCGACGAGGAACTGCGCCAGAAGCGGCTTCTGGATGAAGCGGACGAGGACGAGGAACTGGAGCGTCGCGTGGCCGAGCTCGTGGCCGAGTTCGAGCAGGAATGGGAAGAGCGCGAGCGCCGCATGCGCGAGGCGCAGGAGGCCGCGCGCGCCATGACAGACGACGAGCGTACCGCCGCCGAGGCCGAGGCCCGCGCCCGCGCGGAGGCCGAGGAACGCGCCCGCGCCGAGGCCGCCGAGCAGGCGCAGCGCGAGGCCGAGGAGATCCAGGCGGCGATCGCAGCCGCGCGGGCCGAGCGCGCCGCCCGCCTCGCCGAACAGGAGGCCGAGGAACAGCGCCGTTTCCACGAGGCGCTCAAGGAACGCTCGGCCGCGATCACGCTGCCCGGCGACGACGACCAGGAGGGCGAGACCGTGCTTCGTCCCGCGCCCTCGATGGCACAAGCGGCGGCCGAGCGCGGCAGGACGGCGCCGGCGGTTCTGCCGCGCCGCGTCCAGGCGGCGAACGGAACGGGGTCACCGGAACGCTACGGCCCCGTGCGGCGCGCGCTGTTCGGCGGACGACGCGCGCTCGCGGGCGATGGAAAGGGAACCAAGCCATGAAACGCCTCCGTAACGTCGCGGTCCGCATGCGTCCCATGTCGCCCTCCCGTCCGTTGGGCGGGGCCGGGGCCGGCGGAGACGGCGAGGGACCGGACGAGCCACGCCCGGGCCGCGATCACGCACGCTCCGCCGTCGGCGCCGGCGAGCCCCCGGTGTCCATCCGCAGACCGTTCCTACCGGCCTCGCGGGACCACGCGAAAGGACAGATCATGCAGGACGATCATCGGAACGCGACAGGACGAACGAGCCGCGACGCGATGGCAGGCCAGACTTCGCGGCCCGCGTCGCAGCCACGCCGACAGATCTGGGACATCGAGGCGGGCGAAGCGTCAGGTCGCTCTTCCATTCCCCTCTCGGGGGACGACCCGGAGGCGCCGGATCTCCCGCCCGTGCGCCGCGCGCCCCGCGTCTCCCGTCCCGAGACCCACATGCCCCACGAGCCGGTTGACGCGCCCGATGCCGACGACATGGCAAGCCGCGCCCGCCGCGCCCTTGCCGCCGCCGAGCGGACCGCTGCCGAGCGTGGCATCTCGCGCCCCCGCTACGTCGAGGAGGGCGGTGCAACCGACAGCGCCAAGACCCGCGTTCTCGGCTTCCACGCGCCGGACCTCGAGATGGATCCGATCTCGGCCGTGGCGCACAAGCATTCGGGCTCGGTCCGGTTCCCCGCCGGCTGGCTCGTCGTCGTGGACGGTCCCGGGCGCGGCGCCCATTTCGCGGTGACGATGAGCGTCTCCTCCATCGGTCGCGCCGCCGATCAGGCGATCAGCCTAAACTTCGGCGACGCCTCCATCTCGCGTCAGAACCATGCCGCGATCGCATACGACGCCGAGCAGAACCGCTTCTTCCTCGGACACGGCAACAAGTCGAACATCGTCCGCCGCAACGGACAGCCGGTGCTCGCCACCGAGGAGCTGACCCAAGGCGACGTGATCCGGATCGGCAAGACCAGCCTGCGGTTCGTGGCGCTCTGCGGCGATGACTTCACCTGGGGCGACATCGAGGACGAGGAAGGTTACGCCGATGACTGAGGCCGCGATCCAGAGGGAGCCGGAGACGCCGCGCGCGGTGCGCTACGACGTCGCCTCTGCGCAATCGCTGGGCGGGCGCGAACGGCAGGAGGACGCGCTTGCGGTCTCCTGCCCCGAGGGGGCCGAGTTCGGTTTTGCCGTAGTCTCGGACGGGATGGGCGGCCACGCCGCGGGCGACCTCGCGAGCCGCATCATCGTGGCCGAGATCTTCGCCGAGCTGATCCTGCGCGGTCGCGGTCCCATGGGCGAGGCGCCGGAGCTCTCCGCGCTGCTGTCCGAGGCCGTCGAGACCGCCAACGCGAGCCTGCGCGCGCAGATCGAGGCCTGCCCCGAGCAGTCGGGCATGGGCGGCACCGTGGTCGCCACCGCGCTTGTCGCCGGCGGGCTGCAATGGGCGTCCGTTGGCGACTCGGTTCTCTATCTCCTGCGCGAGGGCAAGATCGAGCGGCTGAACGACGACCATTCGATGGGCCCCGAGATCGACATGATGGCAGCCCGCGGAATGATCGACGAGGAGACCGCGCGCACCCATCCCCAGCGCAATTGCCTGACATCGGCGCTGACCGGGCAGGCGATCCCCGAGGTCGATTGCCCGGCGCGGCGGCTGGAGCTTCGGGACGGCGACATCCTTCTGGTGGCGAGCGACGGCCTGCAGACCCTGAGCGATGCGCGCATCGCCGCGATCGTTGCCGCGCGCGCGGCCGCTGAAAGCCGGGATATCGCCGCCGCCCTGATCGACGCCATTGCCGCATGCGAGAAGCCCGAGCAGGACAACACCTCGGTCGTCGTCATCAAGGTGGAGCCCGCGCGCGTGGCGGTGCCGCAATCACCCGCGGTGGCGGAGCGTGACGGGCGCGCCAATGTCTGGTCCGCGGTCACCTCCGCCTTTCGCCGCCACCCCGAACCCGCCCACGCGGCGGCCAAGACGCGGAGCTGAGGCGAGATGCGCGACACCGGCGGCGACATCCAGATGACCCTGATGCGGCTCGAGGCACTGCTCGCTTCCGGCGTGCTGACGCAGGCCGAGGCCGCGGCCTGCGCGGGGCTCGCCGAGGCGTTGCGCCGCCCCGCGCGCGTGGCGATCCTGGGGCAGTCGGCGCCGGACGTGAGCGGCATCCTCCGGTCCCTGATCGGCGACGACGTGGCGCAGATCCTGCCGGGCGGGCCCGCCGTCGAGGTGCATCTCGGCGACCACCCGCGCCATACCGCGACCTTCGAGGATGGCTCTTCGCTCAGTCAGGATGGCTATCCGCCGCCGGGTCTCGTGCGCTACGGGCCTCTCTTCCTCCAGATCGAGGCGCCGGTCGACACGCTCGCTTCGATGTCCTTCCTGGCGATGGAACTGGGTGCAGACCCCGGGGGATGGCTGGCCGCCATGGGCTGGGCGGCGAAACGGTCGGAAATCGCGATCTTCTGCGCCGATGCCTTCGGACAGACCGAGGCCGAGATCTGGGCCGCAGCGCCCGCCCGCCTCAAGAACCACTGCTATCTCGTGATCACCGGCAGACGCTCGCTGAGCGGGCCGGCGGCGGCGGAGGCGCGCGGTCTGTTCGACGCGGTGATCCACGCTCCGGCGCCGGCCGAGGGTACGGGCCCCCTCGGGGCGCTGTCGCACCGGCTGGCCACGGATATCGCGCTGGCGCGGCAGGAAGACGTCGACGCAGCGGAGCTCTTCCTCCACCGCTTCCGGCGCAAGGGCGCCGCCGCGGCGCCGGACGCACCCGATGGGGCGGTGCCTTCGCGTCCCGCGGCGCGGCCCATGCAGTCCGAGGCTCCCGAACGCGTCGCCCCGGAGACGGAAGACGACGCCACCGCCTCCGTGCGGTCCGTTCCGCCCGAACGGCGGGAGGCATCCCGCGCGGCTTCCGCGCCCCCGGCGCCGGTGGCGGGGGCGGACGACCGCCATGCCGCGCGCGCCCTCGTCTCGGGGCCGATCCTGCACCTCAAGCGCCGCAGCCGGGCGCTCGCCGAGGTGCTCGAATGGCGTGACGAAGGCGGGGAATGGACGGCCGAGGTGCTCGAGCACTGTGCCGAAACCGCCGAGGCGCTGCGCGAGTTCGTAGCCGCCTGGCCCGATGACGACCCGCTGGCCGAGCGGCTGCGCGAGGCGATCGACCGGGCCTGCGATACGATCGTGCTCCTGCAGGTGGAGAACGGCACCGCACAGGCCGAGGATGCCGCCCGCATCCTCTACCAGCTGAGAACCGATTTCGAGCAGGCGATGGCCGCATGAACGTCGCGACGGGCCATATTGGAGACAACGACATGAAGCAGGACAGAAGTCTCGCGGTATCGGTGCAGCAAAGGGTGGTGAACGACCGCCTGATGGCCGCGGCCTATCGTGGCCTCTCGCCCCTCGTGCACGACCTGCGTGCCGTGGACGAGGCGCTGGAGAAGCTCCTGAAGGTGGGCGATGCCGATGCCGAGCCGGCGATCCGCGACCTCCGCCGGCAGGTCCGCAACTTCGAGCCGAGCGTGACGATGATCGGGCAGGTCAAGGCGGGCAAGACCTCGCTCGTCAACGCCATGGTCGGCCGCCCGAACCTCCTGCCCGCCGACATCAACCCATGGACCTCGGTCATCACCTCGCTCCACGTATCGCCCCGCATCGCCGAGAGCGCGCAGCACGCCAGGTTCCGCTTTTTCTCCGAAGAGGAATGGCAGAACCTTCTGTCACGCGGCGGCAGGGTGGGCGAGCTTGCCCGCCGCGCCGGCGCCGAGACCGAGCTGGAGACGGTGCGCGCCCAGCTCGAGGCGATGCGCGAGAAGTCGCGCCAGCGGCTGGGGCGCAGCTTCGAGCTTCTGCTGGGGCAGGAGCACGACTACGGCTACGTCGATCCCGAACTGGTGGAGCGCTACGTCTGCCTCGGCGACGAGGTCGAGGGCTCCGAGCCCGACCATGGCCAGGGCCGCTTCGCCGACATCACCCGCTCGGCGGAGCTCTACCTCAGCCAGCGTGGTCTTCTCTGGCCGATCTGCGTGCGCGACACGCCCGGCGTGAACGACACCTTCCTCGTGCGCGAGCAGATCACGGTGAACGCGATCCGGTCGAGCCGCGTCTGCGTCGTCGTGCTGTCGGCGCACCAGGCGCTGTCGACCGTCG
>CAZUVG010000087.1:0-9254 GCA_964623765.1 uncultured Roseicyclus sp. | reverse complement strand
CGCAACCGGATCGCGCGGATCGCGGCGAAGGTGCTGAACGTCTTGCCCGACGACGTCGCATTCGAAGACGGCAAGGTGCTGTCGCGATCCAACCCAGGCAACGCGATACCGTTCGAGCGTGCCGCCGGCACCGCCCACTGGTCGCCGATCCTCGTGCCCGAGGAGGACGAGCCCGGCCTGCAGGAAATCGCCGTCTGGGAGCCGCCGCAGCTCACGCCACCGACCTCCAAGGACGAGATCAATACATCGCTCACCTACGGTTTCGTGTTCGACATGTGCGGAGTGGAAATCGATCCGGTGACCATGCAGGTCCGCATCGACCGCTACGTCACGATGCACGACGCCGGTCGGCTGCTCAATCCGATGATCGCCGAAGGGCAGATCCGGGGTGCCTTCGTGCAGGGGCTCGCAAGCGCGCTCTACGAGGAATTCATCTACGACGAGAACGGCTCCTTCACCACCGGCACATTCGCCGAGTACCTCGTGCCGACCGCCTCGGAGGTTCCCGAGATCGAGATCCTGCATATCGAGACCCCCTCGCCCTTCACGCCGCTTGGCGCCAAGGGGCTCGCCGAAGGCAACTGCATGAGCACGCCGGTCGCGATCGCGAACGCGGTCGCAGACGCGCTCGACATCGCCGACGTTCCGCTTCCGGCGACACCGGACAGGCTCAATACCCTCGTCGCCGAGGAAGAACCGCCGCCGCCGGAGGGCGAGGCGGAACGGGCCGATGAGGGGGCCGGCCGCATGCTGACGGGACAGGGGAGTTTCGAGGTGCCGGCCACACCGGAGGAGGTCTGGCGCTCGCTGCTCGATCCCGAAGCGCTCCAGTCCGTGCTGCCCGGCTGCAAGAGCGTGCGCGAGGTGCGCCCGCACCAGATGCACGCCCGGGTGGT
Organism: uncultured Roseicyclus sp.; assembly: GCA_964623765.1. GTDB lineage: Bacteria > Pseudomonadota > Alphaproteobacteria > Rhodobacterales > Rhodobacteraceae > Roseibacterium. The sequence continues at coordinate 8,358 of CAZUVG010000087.1, read as the reverse complement.
CATGGGCGTGGGCCCCGTGGCGGGCGAATTCCACGCCGACGTCATGCTGGAAAACCTCGTCGAGCCCCGGTCCGCCGACTTGCGCGGCGGGCTGCGGGGGCCTCTCGGCGCGGCATCCGGCACCGGAAAGGTGACCCTCGAGCAGTCCGGGGACATTACGACCGTCGCCTACACATACGAGGTCGCGGTCGGTGGCAAGGTGGCCGCCGTCGGCGGACGGATGCTCGAACGCTCGGCCGACATCATCATCCGCCAGTTCTTCGAACGCCTCGCCTCTCACTTCGCAGACGATGGCAATAGCAGTGTCTCGCTTCCCCGGCGGATCGCCGGGAACCTGCGGCGCATGATCGGAGCAGGTCGATGAAGCCAAAGCCTTTCGACTACTATCGCCCGGAAAGCCTGCAGGAGGCGTTGGCCCTGCGCGCCGAGCACGGTGCAGACCTGCGCGTGATGGCGGGCGGGCAGTCGCTCGTGGCCATGCTCAATCTCAGGCTGGTTGCGCCCGGCGGGCTTCTCGACATCTCGGGCCTGCCCGAGCTCGACCGGATCGAGGACAAGGGCGACCGGGTGGAAATCGGCGCCGCCGTCACTCAGAGCCAGCTTCTCGACTGGCCGCACCTGGAAGAACGGCTCCGTTTCCTGTCGCTCGCCCTGCCCTGGGTCGGGCATGCGCAGACGCGCAACCGTGGTACGGTCTGCGGCTCGATCTGCCATGGAGACCCGAGCTCGGAACTCCCGCTGACGCTTGCGCTTCTGGGCGGCGAGGTCATCCTCAGGAACCGGCGGAAGACGCGCCGCCTGACGGCCGACCAGTTCCAGCTCGGCATGCTGGTGAACGCCTGCGAGGACGACGAGATCGTCGTCGCCGTCAGCCTGCCCGCCGGTCTCGGCACAAGGGGATGCGCGTTTCGCGAGGTGGCCCGCCGCCACGGCGATTTCGCGATCGTCGCCGTCGGGCTCGTGGTGCTCGACGACGGGCGGATTCGCCTCGGCGTCGGCGGCATGGCCGACGTGCCGAAGGTTCTCGATCTGCCGGCCGACATCGGCGACGCCGCCTTCGCCGAGGAGATCGACCGCTTCGCCTGGAGGGCCAGGGGTTACAGCGACATCCACGCCTCGGCGCGATACCGGCGGGATCTTTTGCGCCGGATCGCGCCGGCACTGCTCACGGAGGTGCGCCAATGCGCGTAGCGCAGAAATCGGAAACCGTGCGGATCGCGTTCAACCTCAACGGACGGGAGGTCCACGGGCATGCGGAACCGCGGATGCTGCTCACCGACTTCCTGCGGCAGGTGATCGGCGCAACGGGGACCCATGTCGGCTGCGAACATGGCGTCTGCGGGTGCTGCACAGTGCGCATCGACGGGGTCGTTCAACGCGCCTGTCTCGTCCTCGCGATCCAGGCCGAGGGCCGGACGGTCGAAACCGTGGAAGGTCTTGCCGGAACTCAGGACGCAATGACGGCGCTTCAGGAAGCGTTCCGCAGACACCACGCGCTCCAATGCGGATTCTGCACGCCCGGGATCCTGATCTCCCTCACCGACCTCCTCGAGCGCGAGCCGGACCCCGACGACCAGCAGATCCGCGACGTCGTGTCGGGACATCTCTGCCGCTGCACCGGCTATGCCGGCATCCTCGCCGCCGCGCGTGACGCAAGCCGGCGGCTGCGCGACGTCCCGGGTGAGGGACGGTGAGCGTCGCTGCCGGCCAGGCCCGGTCCGTGGTGGACTTCCCCCGGCAGGGCGCGTTCGGCGAGGTGGCCGAGGGTATCTTCGCCATCAACGTGCCGCTGCCGTTCCGTGGCCTTCGCCAGGCCGCACTGTGGCTCCTGCGCGGTCCGGAAGGCTGGACGATGATCGATTGCGGCTGGGGCGACGCGGCCACGCGCGAGACGATCGAACGGGCGTGGGATACGCTGCTCGGTGATGCCCCGCTGGTCCGGCTGCTGGTCACGCATTTCCACCCCGACCACATGGGCAATTGCCGCTGGATCTGCGACCGCTGGGGAATCCTGCCGCACGTCACGCGCAACGAGTGGTTCGCCGCCAAGGCAAGCGAGCGGCTCATGTACATCGACGACATCGATTCCCAGGCCGGCTTCTTCGCCACCCACGCCGTCGATCCAGAACTGATCTCACGCTACCGCCGTGAATTCCTGCTCTACGACAAGGGCGTGTCCGTGGCGCCCGCCCATATCCGACTGCGCGACGGCGAGCGTCTGTCTTTCGGCGGGTCCGAATGGGAGGTGATCACGGCGGGAGGACACTCGCCGGAAATGGCCACCTTCTACTGCGCGGACCGGGAGATCTACATTTCTGCCGACCAGGTGCTGCCCAGGATCACGAGCAACGTGGGCGTCAACCACTGGGAGCCCTTGGGCGACCCGCTGGCGGAATTCCTGGCCTCCCTTTCCCGGATCGGCCGCGAGGTCTCGCCCGGGGCACTGGTTCTTCCCTCGCACGGAGAGCCGTTTCGCGACGCGCCCGGCCTCATCGCCCGCCTGGAACGCCACCACGAGGAACGCCTCGCCCATGTTATGGCGGCCTTCGAGGCCGATGAAAGCCGGTCGGCCGGCGAATGCATGGCCCTGCTGTTCGGCAAGGAACTGGACGGAACGCAGATCGGCTTCGCCGCGGGGGAGACCGTCGCCCATCTCAACCACCTGGTGATGCGCGGCGAACTGGAGCGGGTCAGCGGGCCGGATGGCACGCTGCGCTACCGCAAGACGAACGGAAACGCGACGCAACGAGCTTAGGAGAGCGCCCATGTCCAACCAACCGAACCGCGAAGTCATCACGATCGATGGCAAGAACGTCGTGCTCAAGCGCGACACCTCGCCCATGGAGAACGGCGGGGTGCTGGAGAACGAAGAGGCGCTGCGCCTGTTCAACATCTTCGACGAGGCGTTCAAGCCCGACAATTACGGCCTGGCCGATGGCAAGCCCCTGCGCCTCTACGACGGCAAGATCACCAAGATCGACCTTTCCAAGCGCAGCAAGGAGGACATGGGATTCTGGCACCGCAACAGCGACGCGCACGAGATCATCTTCTGCGTGAAGGGCGCCCTGCGCTGGGAGACCGAGATGGGCATCCGCATCGTGCGGCCCGGTGACATGCTGCTGATCCCGCGCGGCATCGCGCACCGCTCCACGCTGTGCGACGAGTCTCTGGAGGAAAACGTGCTGGTCGAACTGAAGATCGCCGAGGAGCTGCCGTATGTCGGGGAAAAATCCTGAGGCGGACCCGCGGCGGGGGGAAATGAAGATGGAAATCACGAACGTCAACGGGATCGACTTCAACTGCCGCGTGGACGGCCGGGAGGGTGCCCCATGGGTCACCCTTTCGCACGCCTTGGCGAACAACCTCACGCTCTGGGACGACGTGGTCGAGGCATTGCGCGACGATTACCGGATCCTGCGCTACGACCAGCGCGGCCACGGCCGCAGCGCGGCACCGGCCGGGCCCTACAGCTTCCCCATGCTCATCTCCGACGCCATCGGCCTGCTCGACGCCTACGGGATCGCGCGGACGCACTGGATCGGCCTCTCCATCGGCGGAATGATCGGCTACGGCCTCGCGCTCGAACACCCTGACCGCCTGGCGTCGCTCATTGCCTGCGACTCCCGCCCCGATGCACCCCCGGACTACGCCGCCTACTTCCAGGGCCGCATAGACAAGGCGCGCGACAAGGGCATGGCAGGCCTTGTCGACAGCACGATCGAGCGCTGGTTCACCGCCGAGTCGGTGGCCGGCGACATACCGGTTCTGGCAAAAGTGCGCGACATGATCCGCACGACCGATCCGGTGGGACACGAAGGCTGCTGCGAGGCGCTCAAGACCCTCGCCTACGGACCACGCCTGCCCGGGATCACCGTGCCAACGCTCATCCTCGGCGGCGAGAAGGACAAGGGCGCCCCGCCCGAGGCCCTGCGCGCGGCTGCGGACAGCATTCCCGGTGCGGAGCATGCCGTCATTCCGGGCGCGGGCCACATCACCGCGCTCGAGAATCCCGACGCATTCATCGAGGCCGTCCGCACCTTCCTCGGCAAGCAGGGGACGGCGGGGCCGGGACCCGAGCTTTCGGCCGGGGGCAAGAGATGACCGCCGGTTTTCCCCAGCCCACGCAGACCGAGACCGCCACCATGGACGACGGCGCCGAGATCGTCCTGCGCCGCTATGCCAATGACGGGAAACCACGCCTTGCGATAACGCACGGCAACGGCTTCGCCGTCGACGGCTACCGCGTCTTCTGGGAGCCGCTCCTGCCGGAATTCGATGTCGTGCTCTTCGACATGCGCAATCACGGCCGCAATCCGCCCGCGGGCGGAGACGGGCACAACTACAGGCAGTTCGCACGCGACGTCGCGACCGTCCGCCACGACATCGACGCGGCGTTCGGCGCGCAACCAACAGCCGGGGTCTTCCATTCGATGTCGTCCCGCTCGGCGATGAAACAGGCCGTCGACGGCGACTGCGCATGGGAGGCGCTGGTTCTGTTCGATCCGCCCAACGTTCCCCCGCGCGGGCACGCTTGCTACGCGCCGATGAAGGCCTTCGAGGAGAAGCTCATCGCGTATTCGCTGAACCGGCCCGACCGCTTCGCCACCATCGAGGACGCGATCGAAGCCTATCTTGCCAACAAGGGCACGCGGACATGGGTCGCCGGCGCCGCCGAGGAAATGGCGCGCGCGATCGTGCGGCCCGGCCCCGGCGACGGCTACGAGCTGTCCTGCCGCGGGGAGTTCGAAGCCGCCATCTATCTCGGGGCATTGATGCTCGATCTCTGGCCCCAGGCGAAGGCGCTGGGCGCACCCTCGATTCTCGTGGGCGCCGATCCCGAGATGGAGCGCAACGCTCCGACGGCGAAGACGAACCGGGCACTCGCTCAGGAGGGCGGCTACCGGTACGCGCCGATTTCCGGGACGGGACACATGCTGCAAGTCGAACGGCCGGAGGAATGTCGCGCGGCAATGCTCGGGTTTCTGCGCGAAACCGGCTTCGCCTGAGCCGTGGTCGCGCCTCTTACATGCCTGGAGAAGGGAGCGGGTCCATGAGGCTTCAATTCACCGCCGTTAGCGAGACCGGCGCGGCCGATCTGGTTTTCGACGTCCGCGAGCTTGTCGTCGCGGGCTGGACGGGCCGCGATCGCGCCGCGGTCGAGGAGCATATCGCCGAACTGGAGGAAATCGGGGTGAAGCGGCCGCGGAACGTGCCGATGCACTACCGGCTTGCGAACTGGCTTGCGACGATGGCGCCGGTTGTCCAGGTCTCGGGCGACACCTCGAGCGGCGAGGCGGAGGCCATGCTGCTGAACCACGAGGGCAGGCTCTACGTCGGGCTTGGCTCCGACCATACCGACCGCGAGCTTGAAACCCAGGGTGTCACGGCATCGAAGCAGGTCTGCCCCAAGCCTGTCGCGCGCAGGCTCTGGCCCTTCGAAGAGATTGCAGGCCACTGGGACGCGCTGCAACTGCGCAGCTGGATCGTCGAAGACGGACGGACCGTGACCTACCAGGAGGGCACGCTTGCTGCCCTGCTGCCCCCCGAGGAGGTGATCGCCCGTGGCTTCGACGGCGGCACGCTGCCGGACGGTGCCCTGATGATGTGCGGCACCGTGCCCGTGCAGGGTGGCATACGTCCTTCCGGGCATTTCGCCTGCGAGCTTCTCGATCCGGTCCGCGGCCGTCGAATCGACCTGTCCTACGACATTCACGTGCGGCCGATCGTGGACTGACACGTGAACGGTCGCCGTGCCGAGGCAAAGCAATTCGATGAAACCAAGTGGAGGCTAGATCAAGATGAATGAAGCAAAGCTCAAGAACCACGGCGCGCCCCGCGCGTTCCTGGCCTGCGCAACCGTCGTGTCGGGGCTCATGCTGTCCGGCGCGGCCATGGCGCAGGATCCCGAGGTCACGATCCGGCTCGGTCACGTGGGCCCCGAGGAAAACATCTACCACTACGCATCGACCCACTTCGCCGAACTCGTCGATCGATACACCGACGGCTCGGTGGCGATCGAGGTCTATCCCGGCGCCCAGCTCGGCGGCGACCGTGACCTGATGGAGGGTGTGCAACTTGGCACCATCGAGGGCGGCTACATCAGCCTCGCCATCTTCGAGAGCCTGACGCCGGTTCTGACCGGTTTCCAGATGCCGTTCCTGATCGACGATTACGATACGATGTATCAGGCCACGACGAGCGATGTCGCGGCCGAGGCGCTTGCCGAGCTCGAGGAGTTCGGAATCAAGGGGCTTGCCATCGTCGAAAACGGAATGCGCGTCACGGGAAACACCGTCCGTCCGATCCGCGTGCCGTCCGATTTCGAGGGCATCGACTTCCGCTCACCGGAGGCCGGCCTGCATCTTCAGATGTTCGAAATGCTCGGCGCAAACGTGATCCCGATGCCCTTCCCCGAGATCTACACCGCCCTGCAGACCGGGGTCCTCGAGGGGACGGACCAGTATCTGCAGACCTGGGTCACAATGAACTTCTACGAGCAGGTCGACTACATGTCGCTTGTGCAGATGTACACCTGGCCGGCGGTCATCTCGGTGAACCTGGGGATCTTCGAGAGTCTGAGCGAGGAGCAGCAGGCCGCTCTCGAACGGGCCGCTCGCGAGACGCAGACCTTCGCCTACGAGCAGTTGGCCGATCTGGATGCACTGGCTCTCGAGACGATCGCGCAAACTGAAATCACGGTGGCCGAGGATGTCGACCTCCAGCCCTTCATGGACACCCTCTCGCCGCTTTACGAAGAGTATGCGGAGAAGGACCCGCTGATCGACCGGACGATCCAGCTCATCCGCGAACTGCGCAACGAATAGACGTGCACAGTCCGGCCCGGCGGCAATACTGTCACCGGGCTGAACCTTTTCGGGACAGGCAAAGATGCTGCAGAATTTCGCGCTGATCTGCCACCGTGCCTCGCAAGGCGCCGTGGTCGTGTTGATGAGCGCCATACTGGTCATCGTGGTCGTCCAGATCACGCTCAGATATGGGCTTGGATCCTCCCTTACGTGGTCGGAAGAGGTCGTGCGCTGTCTGCTCATCTGGCTGACGTTCGTGGGCGCTTCGGCCGCGGTTCGCGAGGGCAGCCTCGTGGGCCTCGACCTTCTGCAGCGCGCGGCGGATCGCGCCGGGTTCGGACGGCCGCTTGCCGTCCTCGTCCTCGCGCTCAGCCTGGTGTTCGTGCTGGCCGCCGCCTACTGGGGCTATCAACTCGCCATGTCCCCGGCCATCCAGCGCCAGAGTTTCTCGACTCTCGCCCTGCCCATGACACTGGTGTACGGTGCCATCCCGGCCAGCATGGGCCTCATGGCAATCCAGCTCACCGCGCTCATCGCGAGTGAAATCAGTCCCGGGAAGGTGCGGTGATGGGCCTGCTGTGGTTCGTGGTATTCTTCTTCGTGCTGATCGGTCTCGGCGTCCCCATCGCGTTCGTGCTGGGCCTGTCGAGCTTCGCCTACATCCTGATCGAAGGGCAGACCACGTTCTTCCTCGCCACGGGGCAGCGCATGGTTCAGGGCGTGAACAATTTTACCCTTCTCGCCGTGCCCTTCTTCCTGCTCGCCGGCGAACTCATGAACCGCGGCGGCATCACGCGCCGCCTTATCGATTTCGCCCAATCCCTGTTCGGCCACTTCCACGGCGGCCTCGCCTACGTCAACATCGTCGTCTCGGGCTTTCTTTCGTCGATCATCGGTTCGGCGAACGCCGTTGCCGCGATCACCAGTGCGTCGATCGTGCCGGAGATGGAGCGCAAGGGCTACAGGTCAGACACCGCGTCCGCCGTCAGTGCCGCCGCAGCCACGATGGGCCCGATCATCCCGCCCAGCCTGATCCTCATCCTCTACGGGGTCGCGGCCAACACGTCGATCGGTGCGCTGTTCCTGGCCGGCATCCTGCCCGGCCTTCTGCTGGGCGCCGGTTTCTTCCTGTCTGCCAACCTGGTCGCACGGCGCAACCCCGACATACAGCGCACGCCGCGCGCATCATTGGCGAAGACGATGCGAAGCACTCTGGTCGCGCTCCCGCCGCTTTCGATTCCCATGGTCATCCTCGGCGGCATCATCTCGGGGGTCTTCACGCCAACAGAGGCCGGGGCCATCGCCTGTGTCCTGGCGCTGGCTCTCGGCGGCCTGCTGTACCGTGAACTCCATCTTGGTCGCTTTCTCAATTTGCAGTATCGGCTGACTCAATGAAGACTCCTCCAACGATTAACCCGGCTAGCGCCTTGTCGGAGCCGACAAGGCGAGCCGGTTCATAACTCCTAGTTCTGATACTGGGGAAGCTCGTTGAGAACTTCCTCTACGTTATCCCGAGTAACAAGAACGTGAGGAACAAATTTCATTACGGGAA
>CAZUVG010000086.1:0-9309 GCA_964623765.1 uncultured Roseicyclus sp. | reverse complement strand
TCTCGATCATGTAGGCGATCGCGACACCGCCGCCGCCGCCGGACATGTTCTCGTAGGTCGCGTTGCCCAGAAGGCCCGCGTCGGTCAGCGCCTCGCCCGTGCCGCGCGCGGTGCCGTCCCAGCCGCCGCCGGCACCGCCGGGGACGATGAAATGCGTCTCGTCCATCATTTGCTGCGCCTGCGCGGCACCGCCGATGGCAAGCGTCGCGGTCGCCGCCACCATGAGCGCGCGGCGTGTCCACCCAAGGGTGTTCATCTGTGGTCCTCCCATTTGACAGGCGGTCCTCTGCCGCCCATGGTCCATCTCCACCACACGAAGCTGACAGAAGCCTGACACGGGGGAGAGGCGCGGGCAGCGGCCGCGCGGGGGGGAATCGGGTGCGCTATCTTCTTGTCGAGGACAATCGCGAACTGGCCGAGGCCGTCGCGGGCCGTCTCGCGCTCGACGGGCACGCGGTCGACCATGCCGCGAGCCTTGCCGAGGCCGAGGACTGGCTGGCAGCGGTGGAGTACGACCTGATCCTCCTCGACGTGATGCTGCCCGACGGCGACGGGCGCGACTTCCTGGTCCGCAGCCGCGCGCATCTGGAGGTGCCCGTCATCATGCTGACCGCCCGCGCCCGGGTCTCGGACCGGGTGCTCGCGCTCGATCACGGGGCGGACGACTACATCACCAAGCCCTTCGACTTTGCCGAGCTCGAGGCGCGCTGCCGGGCGGTCCTGCGCCGCCGCGGCGGGCCGGCGCGCAACGAGATCGCGCTCGGTGCGTCCGTCTTCGACCCCATGGCGGGCACGCTGAGCTGCGGCGGTGCGACCGTGGAGCTGCGCAACCGCGAGATCCGGCTTCTGGAGGTCTTCGCGCGTCACCCCGGCCAGATCCTGTCCAAGGGGCAACTCATGGACAGGCTGTTTTCCCAGGATGCCGAGGTCACAGAGAACGCGATCGAGGTCTGCATCGGCAGGCTGCGCCGGCGGATCGGCGGCATGGGACTCCGGATCGAGACGGTGCGCGGCCTCGGCTACAGGATGGAGGCCGAGGCGCCATGAGCGCCGCGCGGCTCGCCACGGGGTCCATAGGGCGGCGCCTGACGCTTCTGCTTGCGGGCGTGGCGGCACTCCTGTCGGTCATGTCCTGGGCGATGGTCGCGGGCCTCGCGCGGGAGGCCGCGGAGCGCACGCAGGACAACGTGCTCGCCGCTTCGGCCACGATCATCGCCGAGACGCTCCGGACCGAGCAGGGGGAGCTGCGGCTCGAACTGCCCTACGCCGCCTTTGCCATGCTGGGCGCGATCAGCGAGGACCGGGTGTTCTACCTCGTGACCGCCGGCGCCGAGGTCCTGACGGGCTACGACGACCTGCCCGTGCCCTCCGTGGCGGCCCCTGCCCCGGGACGGGTCGCCTTCGATACCGGCGCCTACCGCGGGGAGGAGGTGCGCATGGCCTCGCTCAGCCGGACGGTACTCTCCGGGGCCGAGCCCGTTCCGGTGACCGTCACCGTGGCCCAGACGCGCAGCGGCGTGGGCGCGGTGGCGGGCGAGTTGTCGCAACTCGCCGCATTCCTGTCCGTCGCCTTCTTCGTCGTGGCGGTCGCGCTCTCCTTCGTCGCCGCCCGCACCTCGCTGCGGCCGCTCAACGAGATCGCGCAGGCGGTGGCGCGCCGCGGCCCCTCGGACCTGCGCCCCCTGCACCGCGAGGCGCCCGAGGAACTCGCGCCGCTCGTCGCCGCGCTCGACCGGCTGATGGAGCGGCTCGGCCAGTCGATCCGCCGGTCGGAGGACTTCATCGCCGAGGCCGCGCACCGCGTCCGCACGCCGCTCGCCACAGTGCGCGCGCAGGCCGAGATTGCGCTGCGCTCCACCCCCGAGGAGGACGCCCGCGCGCGCCTCAGGCGCATCATCCGCGCCGTCGACGAAAGCTCCCGCTCCGCCGGGCAGCTTCTCGATCACGCCACCGTCGCCTTCCGCGCCGACGACCTCGCCCGCGACCGCATCGACCTCGCAGGGCTTGCGCGGCAGACGGTGGAGGCGTTGGGGGCGACCGCTGCCATGAAGGATATCGCAATCACGCTCGACGCCTGTCCTGCCGAGATCGACGGCGACCCGATCCTGCTGGAGAACGCACTGCACAACGTCCTCGACAATGCCATCAAGTATTCGCCCGGTGAGACCGGGGTGACCGTAACCGTCGCCCGCGAGGGGGAGCGACTGCGCATCCGCGTCACCGACGAGGGGCCGGGGCTGGGCGAGGACCCGGTCGAGCGGCTCACCGAGCGCTTCCAGCGCGGCGGCAATGCCGAGGGCATCGTCGGCTCCGGCCTCGGCCTCACGATCGCCCGGGACGTGGTCAGCGCCCATGGCGGGCACCTGGAATTCGCCGGAGGCCCCGGCGGGAGGGGAACATGCGTCTCGCTTGTCTTGCCGTCGTCCTGAGCCTCTGGACCGCCGTCGCTTCGGCACTCGAGGTCGAGGAACACCGCCGCTACGAGGGCACGGGCGACCGCGTGCTCCGGATCGCCTCCACGGGCGATCTCGAGGTGTTCGCACCCTTCCTCGAGGCCTTCCACACGGACAATCCGCAGCTCACCCTCGACTACACCGTGGCCTCCTCGGCCGAGCTTCACCGCGCGATCCGGGACGGCGCGGTCTTCGACGTCGTTATCTCCTCGGCCACGGACCTGCAGTTCCAACTCGTCAACGACGGCCTCGCCATGCCCCACCGCTCGCCTTCCGTCGAGGCGCTGCCCGACTGGGCACGCTGGCGCGACCGCATCTTCGCTTTCACCACCGAGCCCGCCGTCGTCATCGTCTCGGCCGAACGCTTCGCGGGCCTGCCGCTGCCCGAGACCCGGCAGGACCTGATCGCCGTCCTGCGCGACAACCCCGACCGGTTCGAGGGGGCCGTCGGCACCTACGACGTGCGCGAGAGCGGGCTGGGATACCTCTTTGCCACGCAGGAGGCGCGGGCGACCGACGCCTACTGGCGCCTGTCGGAGGTCATGGGGCGGCTCGGGCCGCGGCTCTACTGCTGCTCGGGGCAGATGATCGACGACGTGGCCGCTGGGCGGCTTGCGCTGGCCTACAACGTGCTGGGCAGCTACGCCGCCGAGCGGCTGGCGCGCGACTCCGGCGGTCGCGTGCGCATCCTGCGCATGACGGATTTCTCGAACGTCATCCTGCGCACGGCGATCCTTCCCGCGACGGCATCCGAACCGCAGGCCGCGGGCCAGTTCGTCGACGCACTCGTCGCGACCGGTCTCCGCGAGAGCCCCGGCGACTGGCCGCTGCCGCCCTTGCGCGAGACGAGCGCGGGGACCCACGGCGCCTTCGGTCCGGTGCGGCTGGGGCCCGCGCTGATGGTCTATCTCGACCCGCTCAACCGCCGCGCCTTCCTCGAGGAATGGACGAACGCCATCGAGCAGCGGTGATCCTTTCTCCCGGGCCGCGGGCGCGGCCCGGATTGGGGATTGCCGGTGTCGGACGGGCCGGCTCGAGTTGCCCGTCGCACCAGCGCGTGCGCGCCGTCGCTTGCATCCCATGGCACGATCGCTTCTGCTGGCGCCGGTCGCCGCGGCGCAGCGCGGCCAAGAGGAGAGGAGCGGACATGGCATTCACCACGCGACCGGAACTGATGGGGACGTTCGGGATGGTCTCGACGACGCACTGGCTGGCGAGCCAGGCGGGCATGAAGATGCTGGAGGCCGGCGGCACCGCCGCCGACGCCGCCGTCGCGGCAGGCTTCGTGCTGAACGTGGTGGAGCCGCATCTGAACGGTCCGCTCGGCGAGGTCCCGGCGCTGGTCAAGCCCGCGGGCGCTGACACGCCGCTTGTCCTCTGCGGCCAGGGGGTGGCGCCCGCTGCCGCCACGATCGCGCGCTACCGCGCGGAAGGGCTCGACATCATCCCCGGCTCGGGCCTTCTGGCGACCGTCGTGCCGGGCGCCTTCGACGCGTGGATGCTGATGCTGCGCGACCACGGGCGGCTGCCGCTGGCCGAGGTGCTGGCGCCCGCGATCCACTATGCTCGCCACGGCCACCCGATGCTGCCCGCCGTCGCCTCGGCCATCGCGGGTCTGCAGGACGTGTTCCGTCAGGAATGGCCGACCTCCGCCCCGGTCTGGCTGCCGGGAGGCCGGGCGCCGGGGGCGGGCGCGCTCTTCCGCAACCACGACTGCGCCGAGATGTGGACGCGCCTCGTGGCCGAGTCCGAGTCCGCGGGCGGCGACCGCGAGGCACAGATCGAGGGGGCACGCCGGGCGCATGCGCAGGGCTTCGTCGCCGAGGCGATCGACGACTACCTGCAAGAGGCCTGCGTGCTCGACGCCACGGGCGCGCGGCGGAAGGGCGTCCTGACCGCGCAGGACATGGCAGAATGGGAGGCCACGTGGGAGGCTCCCCTGGCGCTCGACCATGACGGCTGGACGGTCTGGAAATGCGGGGCATGGACGCAGGGGCCGGTGATGCTGCAGGTCCTCCAGATGCTCGCGGGGGACGACATGGCGTCGCTCGACCCCGTCGGGCCCGAGACGGTCCACCTCGTCACCGAGGCGCTCAAGCGTGCCTTCGCGGACCGCGAGGCCTATTACGGCGACCCGGCGCTTCACGACATCCCCGTCGACACGCTCCTGTCGGCCGCGCACAACGCAGCCCACCGCGCGGATATCGGCGAGGCGGCGAGCCTCGACTTCCGGCCCGGCGCGATCGCGGGGCTGGAGGCGCAGGCCGCGGCGTTCCTCGAGCGCGCGGCGCGGCGCACGCCCGAGGCTGGCGTGGGCGCAGGCGAGCCCACGATGGCCCATCTCGTCGACCAGCGCGGCGACACGGTCCACGTGGACGTCGTGGACCGCTGGGGCAACATGGTCTCGGCCACGCCCTCGGGTGGCTGGCTCAAGTCGAACCCCGTCGTCCCCGGTCTCGGCGTGCCGCTGAACACGCGCGCGCAGATGTTCTGGCTCGACGAGGGCCTGCCAACCTCGCTCGCGCCGGGCGCGCGGCCGCGCACCACGCTGACGCCTTCGATGGCGCGGGGGACGGACGGGACGGACTATGCCTTCGGCACACCCGGCGGCGACCAGCAGGAGCAGTGGCAGGTGACGTTCCTGCTGCGGCTGATCCATCACGGCATGAACCTGCAGGAGGCGATCGACGGGCCGCTGTTCCACACCGGGCACCTGCAGTCGAGCTTCCACCCCCGCGCCGTGCAGCCCGGCCACCTTCTGGTCGAGCCCGCCTTCGGCGAGGCGACGATAGAGGCACTTGCGGCGAAGGGACACCGGATCGAGGTCGCGGCGCCGTGGTCGGCCGGCAGGCTCTGCGCCGTCGCGCGGCGGCCGGACGGCGTCGTGAAGGGCGCGGCCACGCCGCGGCTGATGCAGGCCTACGCGGTCGGGCGCTGAGACCGCGAGCCTCAGAGCAGGAAGAACAGCAGCACGGGCAGCGCCGCGACCGACATGAGCGTGGAGACCATCACGAGCCCCGCAACGGCGTCCGGGTCGACCTCGTAGCGCTCTGCGAGCAGGTAGGAGGTCACCGCCACGGGCGTGGCGAGTTGCAGGACCAGCACGCCGAAGGCCGCGCCATCCAGCCCGAAGGCGCGTCCCACCGCCACGCCCACGGCGACGCCCAGCCCGAGCTTCGCCGCCGAGAGCCAGACTGCCCGCCCCAGCCGGCCCGGGCGCAAACGCGACACCGCGACCCCGAGGGTCACCAGCATCAGCGGAATCGCCATCTGGCCCGCCAGCGACAGCGAGCGCGACAGCCAGTCCGGCAGCTGCCAGCCCATCGACAGGAACAGCCCGCCCAGCACCGTGGCCCACAGGATCGGCTCCTTCAGGACCCGCGCGGGGGAGGCCGCGCCCGCCACCAGCCAGAGGCCCACGGTAAAGGTCAGGAGCGCCATGACGGCGAAGACGACGACGGCAAGGCCCAGCCCCGTTTCGCCGAAGGCGAACAGGGCGAGCGGCAGGCCGATGTTGCCGGTGTTGCCGAAGGCGAGCGGCGCGACATGGGCCGCCCGGTCGAGGCGAAGGATCGCCGCCAGCGCCAAGCTCACCGCGATGAGCGCGACATAGGCCGCGAGGGCGGCCAGGCTCAGCGTCGTCAGCGCGGCGGGCTCGATCTGCGTGCCCATGAGCGCCGTGAATATCAGGCACGGCACGGCGAGCGTCATGGCGAGGCGCGTGACGAAGTCCGTCGGGTAGCCGTGGCCCGCCTTGTCCCAGGCAAAACCCACCGTCCCGAGGATGAACACCGGCGCCACGATGCCCAGAACCGTCGTCAGCATGTCCAAGAGGTGCTCCCGCGCCCGCACGTTTGTGCCCCCCGGTAGTCGGGACCGGGCCGCGAGAAAAGCCCGGCGGGGAACGAATGCGTCGAATCGGGGAAGTTGCGCCACCCGATCCGGGCAAAGAAGCGAGACGGAGCGGAAACGGGCGGCATCGACAGGGCACGCCGACCGGCGACGGCAACGTCGGTCCGACCCCGATTCCCGGCGCGCGCCTCTCGAAACCGCGCACGAAACGACACAAAGCGTCCCGGCGGCCGCACAAGTTTTCGGCAGGGGCGAAACTTCCCCGCCGCGACGCGGCGAACGCTTTCCGCGGCGGCGCAGTTGGCGCATCGTGAACGTGTCAGGTATCCCGTGGTCCGTCTCCTCCCTTCCTTTGCTGACCCCGGGACCTGACGCGAAAAACCTGCTGGCGATCCGCCTCCTCGTCTCTCTTATAACGGTCGGGTCGCCAGCCTTTTTTTTCGGAGTAGAAGCTGGCAGGGCGCGCCGTCCGGGTCATTGCTCCTCCCGCCCGGGCATCGCCCGGCAGGAAAGGAGCGGATCATGAGCCCGACCGGCGACTACACCTACGACGAACTGAACCGCGAGGCGCGTATCGGCGCCATGGGCGCGGCGGGCCGACACGCGGTCGCGCTGATCGACCTGTCCGACTACGACACCCGCAAGGCCGAGATCGCCGACGCGCTCTGGGAGGCGGCCACGACCCTCGGCCTCTTCCAGATCACGGGCCACGGCATTCCGCCGGAGAAGATCGAGCAAGCCTTCGCGATGTCCGAGGCTTTCTTCGCCCTGCCCGAGGCCGACAAGGCCGCCCTGCCCCTGCGGCCCGGCACCAATGCCGGCTGGGAGTTCAAGACGCAGGTCCGCCCCTCGACCGGAACGCCGGACCAGAAGGAGAGCTACCAGATCACCCGTCCCCGGATGCAAGGGCTCTGGCCCGATCCGGCCGCCCTGCCCGGCTTCCGCGAGACGATGCTCGCCTTCGAGCGCGCGAACTGGGAGGTCGCGATGAAGGTCCTCTCCTGCTTCGCGCTGAAACTCGGCTTCGACGAGGACCTGTTCACCCGCGCCCACGATCCGGCCTCGCCCGACTACCAGTCGACGTTGCGGCTCATCCACTACCTGCCCATGGAGAACGCGCAGCCCGAGGACTTCGAGGGCTGGCGCGCGGGCGCGCATACCGATTTCGACTGCCTGACGCTTCTGCACCAGAAGACCGGACAGGGGGGGCTGCAGGTCTGCCCCGGCCATGCCGCCGAGGAAGGCGCCTGGACCGACGTGGAGCCCGTGACCGGCGTCATCACCTGCAACATCGGCGACATGCTGATGCGCTGGTCGGACGACCGCCTCCTGTCGAACCCGCACCGGGTTCGGATGCCGCGTGAGGACGAATACCTCGGGCCGCGCTACTCCATTCCGTTCTTCGCGCAGGCCAACAAGGATTTCGTCCTGCAGGGCCCGGAAAAGAAGTATCCTGCGATCACGGCGGGCGACTACATCCTCGAACGCATCCGCGCCAATTACGATGCGATTCAGGATCGGACATGAGGTCCGGTTGCGGCGGAACGGGCCGGAATGCGTGTTGTGGCCGGGTCACGCCGGCGCATCGGGCACAAACATGCCCTACTGTTTCCCCGCCGGCGGACGATAATGGCCTTGCATCCGGGGTTCACTGAACGCGTTTTCATGACGCGACGGAGCCATTTCATGACCGCAAGACCGCAGCCGATCCCGCCCAAGCCCACGCAGCAGCAGAAGCCACGGCCGCAACCGGTGCGTTTCTCGGACTGGGCCAGCATCTGATCCGCGGGCACCGGCGAGCAACGCGGGGCGCTTGTTGATCGACGCCGCCCCTGCGGGCCGCAGGCGCGACAGGACGATCCGCGCCTGCAGCCGCCGGCACGACGGAACCGCAGACGGGCCGAACGGGCGCTGCGCATGGCCGCCGAAAGGCGCCCGGCCGAGATTTTCCGGAACACCACGATCCTCGGGCCTGCGCGCCGATCCCGGCCCCGGCCGGTGCCGTCGACGCATTCTGTCGCAGGCAGGGTGCGAATCGCCGCATTGCGGCGTCTCGCCACGCCGCATCCGCGAATTGAGCGCCGGTTTCTTGATTTGGATCAAGGGACTCGCTCGTACAATCCGTGCAGGCTGGAATCGTTCCGAGCAACCGTCGGGGACGCGCGAATGACCCCTGGAGAGAGCCAGATGAGACAAATTACACTCACAGCGACCGTCGCCCTTGCCACGGCCTTTGCCGGGCCTGCCCTGGCACAGGATGTCGACGTGGACGAGCTGCGGGAATACGCCAACACGATCTTCGAGCCGATTCCGATCACCCCCCCGGATCTGCCGAACAACATCATCAGCCGCCAGCGGGTCGACCTCGGCGCGATGCTCTTCTTCGATCCGCGCATGTCGCGCTCGGGCCTGTTCTCCTGCCAGTCCTGCCACAACGTCGGACTCGGCGGCGTCGACGGGCTGCCCGTCTCCATCGGCCATGGCTGGCAGGCCGGTCCGCGCAACTCGCCCACCGTCTACAACGCGGTGTTCAACATCGCCCAGTTCTGGGACGGCCGCGCACAGGACCTGATGGAACAGGCCATGGGCCCCGTCGTGGCCGGCGTGGAGATGAACAACACGCCCGAGCGCCTGCTCGAGACGCTGAACTCGATGGAGGAATACGTCGCCGCCTTCGAAGAGGCGTTCCCGGGCGAAGAGGAACCGGTCACCTTCGAGAACTTCGCGCGCGCCATCGAATCCTTCGAGGCAACGCTGATCACGCCGAATTCGCGCTTCGACCAGTGGCTGAAGGGCATCGACGCGATGACCGAGCAGGAGGTCCGCGGCCTCGAGGCATTCGTCGACCAGGGTTGCGCCTCGTGCCACGCGGGCGTGAACCTCGGCGGCGAGGCCTACTATCCCTTCGGTCTGGTGGAACGCCCCGGCGCCCAGATCCTGCCCGAGGGCGACCGCGGCCGGTTCCAGGTGACCGAGACGGCGGCCGACGACTACGTCTTCCGCG
>CAZUVG010000085.1:7344-9338 GCA_964623765.1 uncultured Roseicyclus sp. | reverse complement strand
GTCGAGCCGGTCGAGGAAGTGACGATCGACGTCGACGACGATTATACCGGCGCGGTGATCGAGAAGCTGACCGGCGCGCGCAAGGGCGAGCTGGTCGACATGCGCCCCTCGGGCACGGGCAAGACGCGCATCATGGCGCTGGTGCCGTCGCGCGGCCTGATCGGCTACCACGGGGAGTTTCTGACCGACACGCGCGGCACGGGCGTGCTGAACCGCGTGTTCCATTCGTGGCAGCCGCACAAGGGCGCCATACCCGGACGGCGCGCGGGCGTTCTGATCTCGATGGAGAATGGCCAGTCGGTGGCCTACGCGCTCTTCAACCTCGAGGATCGCGGCCGGATGTTCATCGGCGCCCAGGCCGATGTCTACGAGGGCATGATCATCGGCGAGCATTCGCGCGAGAACGACCTCGAGGTGAACCCTCTCAAGGGCAAGAAACTCACCAATGTCCGCGCCTCCGGCACGGACGAGGCGGTGCGCCTGACCACGCCGGTCACGATGTCGCTGGAAGAGGCCATCGCCTATATCGACGACGACGAGCTGGTGGAGGTGACGCCGAACGCGATCCGCCTTCGCAAGCGGTTCCTCGACCCGCACGAACGCAAGCGACAGGGCCGTGCCGCGGGGTGAAGATCAGGTTGAGCCATGCCACCGGGCGAACGGGGTCCGGATGAAACGCTCGAGGGCAGGCGCCCCGGGCCGTCCGGGCGTATGAGGGAAGACACCCCGGCCGCGGCGCCATGGCACTGGGCCTGCCCGGCCGGTTCGGATGTTGTTGACGGCCACGGCACGACACGGCCCGCGGCAACCACGATCGGTTCGCGCGCGGCGATCTTGCTTCGAAAGGCCAAAGACCCGGGTCCGGGCCACAAAGCGCCGTCCGTGCTGCATGTGGGAACGATCGGGACCGGCGACACCCTCGAATAGAGAAACGAAGTCAGGGACTTGTTCTTCGCACCCTCCCGGTATCGGCGCCAGCGCGAACACGCGCGGATTGCCGCAAGGAAACCGGAGCCCCGCACGCTGTATGACTTGCGCCGTCTTTCAACTATCCCGTGAAAAAATATACTTGTTGCAGACGGATTTAATTACTGTAACGGGCAGGCTCAATCGGACGCGCCATTGATGCCTCAAGATGGTCTTTGGCTTGTGCGCGTCCGTTTCGGAGGCGGTCTTGTCCGTTTTTCAGCTGGCGTATGTAAGCGCCACTAAGACGCCCTTGAGGGCGTGGGAACTGGCTAAAATCCTGGAGGTTTCGCAGAAGAACAACACGAGGGACAATGTGACCGGCGTGCTGATCTACGGCCAACAGACGTTTTTTCAGGTACTCGAAGGAATGGAGAGCGCCGTAAAGGCCACATTCTCGCGAATACGTGAAGATAGCCGCCATACCGGTGTCACGGTCACTTTGGAATTGAGCTGCCGGAAGAGAGCCTTTTCGGATTGCTCAATGAGTTATGGCGGCGTGGAGCACGATGAAATTCTCAATAGATTTCCGGCGTTATCGGATCCAGCGCTCGCGAGGCCATGCACATGCAGCAAGCCGTGCCATGAACTCGTATTGCGACTGGCGCAGTGCTTCGCCCTTGAGCTTGCAAACGAGGACCGGTCTGCGGCGCCCTGAACCGCGCATACGATCCAATCATCGAATGTTGCCGGTGATCCATGCCATGAATGCCGAAAACGACAAAACGGCTGGGTCCTGGTCGTGAAAGGGTCAGGTTCCCCCTGACCCCGCGCCCGGCAGCAGGTGGTCCATGCTCATCGAGGGCTGATCGCAGCCGGCCTCTCCGACGATCCGAGCAGGCACGCCGGCCACCGTCTTGCACGGCGGCACCTCTTCCAGAACGACCGAGCCGGCCGCGATGCGGCTGCAATTGCCGATCCGGATGTTGCCCAGCACCTTCGCCCCCGCCCCGATCAGCACGCCGTCGCCGATCTTGGGATGCCGGTCCTCCGTCTCCTTCCCGGTGCCGCCCAACGTCACCGAATGC
>CAZUVG010000085.1:0-7334 GCA_964623765.1 uncultured Roseicyclus sp. | reverse complement strand
TCGCCCACCACCGCGGTCTCGCCGATCACGATGGAATGGGCGTGGTCGATCATGATGCCCTTGCCGATCCGGGCGGCCGGATGGATGTCGATGCCGAAGACCTCGGACACCCGCATCTGGATGAAATAGGCGAAGTCGCGTCGCCCCTCGCTCCACAGCCAGTGGCCCACGCGATAGGCCTGCACGGCCTGGAAGCCCTTGAAATACATGAGCGGCTGGAGGAACCGGCTGCAGGCGGGATCGCGGTCGTGGACGGCGACGATGTCGGCGCGCGCCGCGGCCCCGAGGCCGGGATCGGCGGCATAGGCCTCGTCCGCGATCTCCCGCAGGATCTGCTCGGACATCTCGCCCGAGGACAGCTTCTGCGCGAGCCGGTAGGCCAGCGCGCTCTCGAGATCCTTGTAGTGCAGGATGCCGGAATGGAGCGCGCCGCCCAGAAGCGGCTCGTCCGCTACCGCCGCCTCGGCCTCGCGGACGATTCGACTCCAGACAGGGTCGAGTTCGGAAATGCGCGTCTGCGTCTCGGCCATGGGGCGCGGCCTCCTGTTCCTCGCGGGCTCACTGCAACTTAGCGCAAATGGCGCGCGGGGTCCAACGGAGGCCCGACGGGTCCGGGCTTCATACTGGCGAAAGACCTCCCCCCGGAGGCATAGGGCGGCGCCATCCCGCGCCGCGATCCGAAGCGGGTCGGAAAACGAGCCGTCAGACCGGGTCGGGCAGGGACAGTTCGGCGTAGTGAGCAATCAGCCGGAGCAGTCCCGCGTCGAAGGTCCCGCCAACGGCGGTGATCGTCAAGGGCGTGGCCGTCCAGGAGACTTGCGGCGCCGCAGGCCCGTTCACCCAGGAATTCGAGGAAAGCCCGAGCCCCGTGCCGAACCGTCCCGGTTCCCCCGGAACGCCGAGGTCCCACGCGGTGGCGGTGCCCGTGATCCCGGTGATGACGCGCCCCGTGACACCGAGGGCAATGGAGCGCTCGGGGAACGCGATCGACGTGGTAACGGACGGGCCCGCCGCAAGCGTCACGTCCATCTCCACCGCGCGCAGCCCGAGCCCTGCGCCCGAGGGCGTGAGCGTCGCGGCGCCCAGCCGCCAGCCCGTACCGTCGAAGATCGCCTGAACGCCGCCGTCGAGCACCATCGCCCGCCAGCCGCGCCGCGCAGGCAGGAAGACCCAGCCGCCTCCCGCGAAGACGGCCACCTGTCCGGCGTGGCCCTCCCAGGCCTCCACGGCACCCTGCGGCACGCCGTAGGCCGAGCCCTCCTCAGGCATGTTCGGCGGCGATGTCGCGGTCACCGAAACGAGGCAGAGCTGCGCCAGCCCGTCGAGGCGGACGAGTGCCTCGTTGACGGTGACGTGCTTCTGCGCCTGCGCCGGTTGGAGCAGGGGGAGAGAGAGATTGGGCGTGTCAGTCATCTATCGGGATCCTCGCGAACGGGCCCGGTCCGAACCGCTCGGACACCTGGGCGACTTCGAACCAGAAGGGGACACCGGGCCCGTCGGCCGACCGCATTGCCGCGGTGTAAGTGAAAGCGGGCGCGGTCACGGTCTCTTCCCGCAGGACGCCCGACGCGTCCCGGATGCGGAGGAGATAGACCTCCGAGGCCTCCCCGAGCGGCACCTCCATGCCTTCCCAACTGTCAGCATCGAAGCGGCCGCGGCGGATCCATGTGGCCAACCGGTCCCCGCCCTCGGGCCGCCACCTCAGGTGCACGGGGCGGAGCGGGCGGAGGCCGATGCCCGGGAATGCCAGCACGCGCTCGACATGGCTCGGATCGTCGGGGCCACGTCGGGCGGGCCCCACGCGCCAATAACGCGCGAGGCCGCGAGCGGCGGCGGGAAGCCCCACTTGTCCGACCGCACCGTCGAGCAGGACGAACAGGCTGCCCTCGGGCCAGACCGTGGGCATGTCGGCATCGCTGCCCGCCTGCCCCCGCAGGCGCTGCGCTATCTCCCAGAGGCCCTCGCCCACGAGACGCGCCTCGCGGAACTGGATCACCTCCCAGCCGGCGCCGTCCCCGGCGCCGATGGCGGCCGCGTTGGCCCCGTTCAGGACCGCGTCGGCCTCGGCCGAGGACAGCGCGCCCGACGCGATCCGCACCCGCACGGGCGCCCCACGGTCCCAGAGACCGGGCGGAGCGGCGGCAAGTGGGGTCTCCAGCCGGCCTGCGATCGCGCCTTGTTCGACGATCGTGTCCAGTTCGAACCCGTCCGGCCCCGGCGCGCGCCAGACGGCGATTGGGCCGGGCCACGGCGTGGCGGCGACCGCTAGATGGGGGGCGTGGGGCACTTCCTCGCCGGTAAGCAGCGGCAGGTCCATGAAGATCGGCTCCACCGGCAGCGGCGGCACGAAGCTGGCGGGCGCGACGGGCTCGAAGATTTCGTCCGAAGGCTCGGAAGTCGTGGGCTCGACACGCACGGCCTCGACGTCGAGCGCGCCGCGGTCGGTGACCCGATCGATCCGCCATGTGGAGCCGTCGGGCAGCGCCACCAGCGTCCCTGCCCCGAGGCTCCGGCGAGACGGCGGCAGCGTCAGCTTCAGCAGGTCG
This sequence comes from uncultured Roseicyclus sp., assembly GCA_964623765.1. Taxonomy (GTDB): domain Bacteria; phylum Pseudomonadota; class Alphaproteobacteria; order Rhodobacterales; family Rhodobacteraceae; genus Roseibacterium. The sequence continues at coordinate 4,788 of CAZUVG010000085.1, read as the reverse complement.
CGCGCCACCCGCGCCTCGGCGAGCCGCCGCTCCGCCAGCGCCGCGGCCTCGGACGGGATCAGCGCCAGCGGCAGCCGCATCTCGGTGACGACATCCGACCCGTCGCCGGGATGGACAGCCTCGGCCACGCGGCCTTCGTAGGTGGCTTCCCCGTCGGTGTAGCCGACCCGGAGCCGCCCGGCGACCTCGGCCTCGGGCGCGCGGACATGGGCGAAACCGCCCTGGCCCTCCTCGTCGAGCGCCGTGGTCCCGGCCTCAAGCACCGTCTCTGCCACCCGCGGGAGCGGCCGGAAGACAAGCCGCCCCTCGCGCTCGACCGCGTCGAAACCGTGCGCGAGCATGAGCGGCTGAAGTGCTGAGCGCGCCGTCCCGGTCTCACCGGACAGGTGTCCGCGCACGAGGCCGTGAAGCTGCGAGACGTCGTAATGCCTCAGTCCTGCCCGCTCGCAAATATCGGCGACAACGAGATCGAGTGGGGCCGCTTCGAGACGCCCGGTCAGCCAATGGCCGCGCGTCCAGTTTTCCCCGTCCGACCAGCGCGCGAGGTCATGCGGGAAGGCAGGCCAGGGTCGCGCGTCCCAGGCCCAGGCGTGCGCCCGGCCCATGTCCAGCATCGGGCCACCGTAAACGTCGGAGACGGGGTTGCGGGCCGGATCGGACCAGTAGTCCATCACCGCGCGCAGGTATTGAGCCTGGATCAGGTCGTCGCGACGGCCCGAGGAATGCCGGGGCGCGGCGCTCTCGTCGCTCTTGGGATCGAGGAAGCGGTTTGGCTCGTTGGTGCCCTTGTCAACGGCGGGGCAGCCGAACTCGGTGAAGACGATTGGCTTCATCCGCGGCTCCCAAGCCGTGGCTGGATGGGGCCAAGGGCAGATCGCGGCGCCAAAGACGATCACGTCCTGCCCGGGTGCGCAGGTGCCGGGGCCGACGGCCACGGTGACGTCCGCGCTCGTGGCCAGGCTGAACAGAAGGCGGATGACGCGCGCGCCGCCGCCCGCGTCCTCCACCTCCAGACCGTGGGCCGAGACGTCGCCATGCGTCATGAGGACCGGCGCGATGCCGCCATCCGAGACGATGTCGATGAACATCATGCCGTCAGCGCTCAGGCGCGCCCGGAAGCCGCCCGCCGTTCCAGCGGCGAGCGTCAGGCGCAGTTCATGGTCGCGGCCGGCCTCGCAGGATGCACCCACTGCCGTCTCGATCCTCTGCCAGGGATCGTCGCCGCCCGCCACCGCGACCGGCCCGGCGTAGGGACCGTGGCTGGCATCGGCGGGCGTGAGGACGGGGTCGAGATGCGGGCTCCAGCCGGCGGGCTCCTCGCCGCCGGGAAGGACGGAGCGCCTTGCGGGATGCAAGCGGTCGACGTGGACGTTCTGCCACCAGTCGCGAAGCGCCTTGTAGCGGAAGATCCACGGCGTGCCGCCTTCGCCGTCGGTGATCGGCTCGCGCTGCTGGAAACAGCGGGCCTCTTCCGAGGGATAGTACCAGTCATATCCCTCGCCGCCCTCGATGTTGGCCTGGAGATAGCCGATGTCGTGGATCGCGGGAAAGTCTGCGTCGGCATGCTCGGTGCCGTCGCGCCAGTCCGAGAGCGGCATGTAGTTGTCGATGCCCACGAAATCGATGTTCGGGTCGGCCCATAGCGCGTCGAGGTGGAAATGCACCTCTCCCGAGCCGTCCTGCAGCTGGTGGCCGAAGTATTCCGACCAGTCGGCGGCGTAACTGAGCCGCGCGGCCGGCAGGAGCTGTCGCACCTCCGCCGCGAGGGTCCGCAGCCGGTCCACGGCCGGATTTCCCGCCTCGTCGCGCATCTGCGTGATCCCGCGGAACTCCGAGCCTATGCAGAACGCCTCCACCCCGCCCGCCGCGGCACAGAGTGCGGCAGAATGCAGGACATAGCGCGACAGACTCCATTCGTCGGGCCCGGAATAGGCAACCGCACCGTCGGACATGGTGAAATCCGCAGCGGTGACCGTGCCGAAGAAGGCATCGACCGCGTCCCGATTGGCCGCCGTGCCGTCGGGGCTCCCGGGCTGGCCCGCCGCGATCTCGGCCGTGATGCGCCCGCGCCACGGAAAGGCTGCCTGCTCCACCCCGCCCCACGGGTCTGGCAGGCCGTTGCCCTCGGCGATCTCCATGAGCAGCAGGGGGTAGAACATCACCTCCTGCCCGCCCGCGCGGACCGCCCGGATCGCCTCGATCACGCCCGCGTCCGAGGGCGTGCCGCCGTAGATGGGTCGCCCGTCTTCGTCGCGCATCACCTGTTCCGCCTCCTCCCGCGAGAGGCCCCCCACGCGCCAGGTCTGGCCCGTCCCCTCGCGGGTCCGGTCCTCGACCTTCGGGCGCAGCAGGCAGTGCCCGGCGCGCAGGTCGTCGCCGAACCAGCAGTAGATGAGGGAGACGGACGCGAGGTTCGGCAGCGTATCGCGCAAGGTTTCGAGCGACTGGGCGAAGTCGGTCAAGCCGCCCTCGGCGCTCACGTTGGCCGCACCCGCCGCGCCCAGCGCCCCGGCGTAGTGGACGGGCGTGGTGGACAGCGCGTATTCGCCCGTGCCGGGGATCATGGCAACGGCGCGCAGGAGGTCGGCAGGCGCCGGGACCAGGTCGCTGGTCTCGGGCGGGCGCGCCGGGCGAACCACCTCGAATGAGAACTGTGGCACCCGGTTGCCGAAGGGCGACAGGTCGAGGTCCTCGAAGACGACGTAGGCGATGCCGCGGTACGCAGGCACTGTTTCCACGCCCTCGACGGCCTCCATCAACGGATCGGGCATCTGGTCGGCCGTGCCCTTGTGAAGCCGCATGGTCACCGACTGCCGGTCGAGTTCGATCCCGTCGGCCCAGATGCGGCCAAGCCGTGCGATCTCACCTTCGCAGAGCGCGACGGCGAGGCTGACACTGTAGGAATAGGTCTTGGTGGTGACGGTCGGCTGGCGCGGCGCGCCCTTGCCGCCGCCGCCACCCTGCCGCTTCTTCCGGACATGCTCGACGAACTCCGTCGCCCAGATCACCTGCCCGCCCAGCCGCATCCGACCGTAGAGCCGCGCGACCGGCGCCCCTTCGGCGGCATCGGTGAAGCGGAAGCGATCGACCTGACCATGCTCGACCGTTTCCGAGCCGACCGATCCCAGCAGGCGCCGGTCGAGCGCGTAGCCGATCGAGGCCCCGATGGCCCGACCGATGACCATGCCCGAAAGGCCGAAGGCCGAGATGCCTGAGGCCGCACCGATGGCAGCGCCGGCCGCCGAGAGTACCAGTGTCGCCATGACTTCAGTTCCTTTCGGGAAACGTGAAACGCGCAACGATCCGCCGCACCCACGGCAGCGTCAGGCGGCTCTCGACGACGCCGCGGCCCGACCATGCGTGGACGAAGCGCGGAGCCGGCCCGGCCTCGGTCTGCACGCCGAGGTGCTTGGCCACCGACCGCTCGCGCATGCGGAACAGGATCACGTCGCCCCGGGCGGCGATCTCAGGGGGTTTCGCCACGAGATGGCGGACGGCAGCGGACCAAAGCCGCTCCTCGCCGGCGATCTCGGACCAGTCGGCCGTGTAGGCGGGCGGTGTCTCGGGCAGCTGTCCCACCACCTCCTCCCAGACACCGAGCACGAGGCCGAGGCAGTCGCATCCCGCGCCCCGCATGCGCGCCTGATGGACATAGGGCGTTCCGATCCAGCACCGCGCGGCCGCGGCGATTTCCGGGCGCGGCCCGCTCACCGGCGGCTCCCGCCGTCGCGCGCGGCCAGGCGCGCAGGATGCGCCATCAGCCAATCCGCGCCGGGAATGTCGGGAAAGCCCTGGAAGTTGAGGACGTTGGCGAACTTCACCCGGCAGGTCTCCAGCCGCTTGTCACAGCCGGCCGTCAGCCGGACCCGCTCACCCGGTGCCACCGAACTGCGCAACCCGTCCCAAAGCTCGACCCGCCGCGTGCCATCCGTCTGCGGCCGGTCGCGCTTGACAGTGCCCGAAAGGCCTTCGGCCGGGCCCTCCAGCGCCGTGAGCACACCGCGCTCGAACCACCGCGCCGCGAAGCCGCCCAGCCCCTCGAAGACGAAGACCCGGCCGCCCTCGACCGAGACCGGCGCGACCTCCGCCGCGAAGCCCGGCGCCGAGAGGTCCACGCCGCAGGCCGCATCGCCCAGCACCGCCGAGCAGGCCTTCGCGTAGACCCGACCCTGCGGCACATTGAGCCGCTCGGCCAGCCCGCGCAGTTCCACGGTGAACGCTCCACCGGCACGGCTGACCTCGCCGAGGCTGCCGCGGAACTCCAGCGCCCGGTTCTCCGGCTGGTCCCACTGCACGGACCAGATCTCGATATCCGCCCCGTCGAAGCGTCCCACGGCGATGTCGGCCTCGGTCACCGCCGCGTCCGAAAGCGCCCCAACGGCCTCGGTGTTGTCGACGGAAAGGCCCGTCGTCCGGCTGAGCGCCGCCGCCGTCAGCCCCGTGCCCGCCCGGAAGGTGGTGCCGTCGAAGGACAGGTCGCAGTCGTGGTCGGTGAAGCCCAAGACCAGCCCGTCGCGCCGCGTGAGCTTCCAGCAGCGCGCGACCCCGGTTGCGCCCATTGCCAGGTGTGCGTCGAGCCCCGCCGCGCTCATGTCCGGATCTCCACCACCGGCACGTCCGGCACCTCGCCCGCCTGGAAGCCGGCCACCGAGGTGCGGATCGAGTCGGTGTCGAAGCGTACGGGAACATCGAACTCGAAGCCCGCCGCGACCTCCTCGCCCGGGCCGGGCGGGTCGGCGAAGACGATCTCGCCCTTGGCCGCGTCCACGTCGAAATGCACCCCGGCCA